>JACQVA010000263.1 GCA_016210005.1 Deltaproteobacteria bacterium
CAGCCGCGCCGCCCGCGACTTGCTGCTGCCGCGGCTGATGAGCGGGGAGATTGCCGTGTGAACGCCGCAGGGGCGCTGGCTGGTCGTAGCGAGCCGGTGCCGTGGATTCCCGCTTTCGCGGGAATGACAAATTGCGTCCCTGTCGGCCATGGGCCTCGGCCTGACAGTACACAGTACTGTCAGACTGGTGGGGATTTGCCCTGTCGGCTGAACGTTACCCACAGATTTGTCGCACACCCACGCCGCAGCGCACGCCTGCGGGTGTTTGCCAGTTCTGGCGGTTCGATGTTAAATTCCAGCCATGAGCACGCTCGACGAGATTGAAGCCGCCGCCGAGAAGCTGCCGAAGGCGCAACAGCAGGAGCTGCTGCTTTTTCTTGTCCGCCGCCTGCGCGAAGGCGAAGCGCTGCCGGAGCCGCGCTTGTTCTCGGAGGAACAGCTGAAGGCGTGGATGGACGAGGATGACATGTTGTCGAGAGGGACGGTCTCACAATGAAGGAGATCTCACGCATTTCTACGAACCCCGAAATCATGGGCGGGAAGCCCTGCATTCGGGGGCTGCGGGTCACCGTCGGCACCGTGGTCGGGCTGGTCGCGTCTGGGCATTCCACCGCCGAGATCCTCAAGCTGTATCCGTATCTGGAAGAGGAAGACATCCGCGAGGCCTTGGCCTACGCCGCCTGGCGCGCCGAAGAGATCGAGGTCCCTCTCAGCCGCTCGTGAAGCTGCTGATCGACATGAACCTCACCCCGCTGTGGGCCGAGGTCTTTCAGCGCCATGGATGGGAAGCCATCCACTGGTCAGCGGTCGGTGATCCGCGGGCGCCCGACCGCACCATCATGGAGTGGGCACGGGCGAACGGTTACGTGGTCTTCACCCACGACCTGGACTTCGGCGCTATTCTCGCCGTCACCGGAGCTCATGGACCGAGCGTCATTCAAGTGCGGGCTCAGGATGTGACACCGCAACATCTTGAGGAAATCGTCACCGGCGCGCTGCACCAACATGCGTCCTTGCTGGAGAGCGGGGCCCTGATCACGATCGACCAAGCGCGAGCACGATCCCGCATTCTGCCGCTTCGTCGCTGACGCACTTTCATGATCACCGACATCAACAGCGAAGACCGGCTGGTCCAGCAGACATTCGCCAAGCACCTGGAGAAGGGCTCGGCTGGGAGAGCGTCTACGCCTACAACACGGAAACCTTCGGCCCGCACGGCACGCTGGGGCGGGGGTCTGAGCGCGAGGTGGTGCTGCTGCGAGACCTGCGGGCTGCGCTGGCACGCCTCAACCCGGACCTGCCGGAATGGGCGCGCGAGCAGGCGATCGAGAAGCTCGCGCGCATCGACTTCGCCCGCTCGCTGCTGCAGCACAATCGCGAGTTCTACGGCTTCATCCGCGACGGCGTGCCGGTCGAGTGGCGCGATGCATCCGGCGAGACGCGGCACGCGCGGGCGCAGGTAATCGACTTCCGCAACGCCTCGAACAACCGCTTCCTCGCCGTGCGCGAGCTAAAGATTCAAGGCGTGCGCGTGCCGCACTATAACCGGCGCACCGACCTCGTGTGCTTCATCAACGGCCTGCCGCTGGTGTTCATCGAGCTGAAGGCCGTCTACCGGAACATTCGCGCCGGCTTCGACGACAACCTCACCGACTACATGAGCGAGCACAGCATCGCCCACGCCTTCCATCACAATGCCTTCCTGGTGGTCAGCAACGGCGACCGTGCCCGCTACGGCTCGATCACCAGCAAGTGGGAACACTTCGTCGAGTGGAAGCGCAACGCCGAGACGGACAAGGGACGCGTCGACGCCGAGGCGCTGCTCGACGGGATGCTGGCCAAGGAGCGGCTGCTCGACCTGGTCGAGAACTTCGTTCTCTTCGACGACAGTCGAGCCGGCGGCACGCGCAAGATCGTGGCACGCAATCATCAGGTGTTGGGCGTCAACAACGCGGTCGCCGCCGTGCATCGTCAGGAAGAGTTGAAACGGAAGTTCCCGCCCGACGAACGAGTGATCGAGTTTCGCGTGCCGACGCCGGAGTTGCCCAAGGCCGCTGAGTCGCCGACGCCGGGCGTGACCGATGTCGACCCGATTCATTCGGAGGATACCTGGGAGGACGGGCTACCCTTGATGCAACGGGCGCATCCGGATCTGGGACGACTGGGCGTCTTCTGGCACACGCAGGGCAGCGGCAAGTCATACTCGATGGCGTTCTTCGCCGAGAAGGTGCGCCGTGTCGTGCCCGGCAACTTCACCTTCCTGGTGATGACCGACCGCGAGGATCTCGACGATCAGATCTGGCGCACCTTCATCGGTTGCGGTGTGACCGATGAGAAAACCCCGCGGGCCGGTTCAGGCACGGAGCTGCAACAACTCCTGCGCGGCAACCACCGCTACGTGTTCAGCCTGATCCACAAGTTCAATCAGCCGATCACCTAACCCTACAGCGAACGCGACGATGTCATCGTCATCTCCGACGAGGCGCACCGGACCCAGGCGGGCAAGTTCGCCCGCAACATGCGCCTGGCGCTGCCCAACGCCTCGTTCATCGGCTTCACCGGGACACCGCTGTTCAAGCACGACGAGCTGACCCGGCGCATCTTCGGCGACTACATCTCGCGCTACGACTTCAACCGATCTGTCGAGGATGAGTCCACGGTCAAGCTCGTCTACGAAGACCGCGGCGAGAAGCTGGGGATCGCTCGTCTCGATCTCAACGATCGTATCGCCGAGGCCGTCGAACGAGCCGATCTCGATCCCGATCAGACCGCGCTGCTGGAGAAGCTGCTCGGCAAGGACTACGAGGTCATCACCGCCGACGATCGCCTCGACAAGCTGGCCGATGACTTCGTCGAACACTGCACCACCCGCTGGGAGACCGGGAAGTCGATGCTCGTCTGCATCGACAAGGTCACCTGCGCTAGGACGTTGCAGCGCATCGCCCCGCGCTGGCGGTTCAAGCTGAGCGAGATCAAAGGCGCGATCCCACGGAAGGAAGCGGAGCTGGCGGCGACGGTGAATGACGATGAGCGGGAGCGGTTGAGCAAGGACCTCGACGGCCTGCGCGGTCAAGCGCAGTGGATGGAGAGCACCATCATCGAGATCGTGATCAGCGAGGCCCAGAACGAAGTGCGCGACTTCAGACGCTGGGGCTTCGACATCATCCCGCACCGGGTGGTGATGAAGACCGGCTTCGAGACGCCCGACGGCAAACGCGTGAACGTGGAAGATGCGTTCAAAGACCCGGCTCATCCGTTTCGCATCGCGATTGTATGCGCGATGTGGCTGACCGGCTTTGACGTGGAGTGCCTGGCGACGCTCTACATCGACAAGCCGATGAGGGCTCACAACCTCATGCAGGCCATTGCCCGTGCCAACCGCGTGTTTCCGGGCAAGGACTGCGGCGTCATCGTCGACTACAACGGCATGCTGAAAAGCCTGCGCGAGGCGCTGGCGCAGTATGCGCTCGGCGATGACGAGGGCGGCGGGGGCGGGACCATCGTGACGCCGATCGCCGAGCTGGTTGCGGCCCTGCTGCAGGCGATCGCAGCGGCGGAGAACCATCTCCGAAGTTTGGGGTTCAACCCGACGCGCCTGATCGGCGCAACCGGCTTCGCGCGCATCGAGGCGTTGCGAGATGCCAGGGAGGCGATCTACACCTCCGACGAAGCCAAGCGCCGGTTCGAGATCATGGCGCGCCAGGTGTTCGTGCGCTTCAAAGCGCTGCTGATGGAGCCGAGCGCGTTCGCCTACGCCGAACGACACGACAACATCGAGGCGATTTACAAGAAGCTAGAAGAACGGCGCGACACGGCCGACGTGACCGAAGTGCTCAAGGATCTACACCGGATCGTCAACGAAGCAATCCGGGCACAAGCCCCCGGCGCGGATCACGCCGAGGGGCTGACGGTAGACTTGAGCCGGATCGACTTCGACAAGCTCCGCAAGGAGTTCGCGGGCAAGGTGCGTCGCAAGCACGCGGCGTTGCAGGACATCCGGGACGTGGTCGAGAACAAGCTGGCGCAGATGCTCGCCCGCAACCCGATGCGGATGGACTACTACAAGAAGTACCAAGAGATCATCGCCGACTACAACCGCGAGAAGGATCGCGCCACCGTCGAAGAGACCTTCGCGAAGTTGGTCGAGTTGGCGAGTAGCCTCGATGCCGAGCAGCGGCGCGCCGCGGAGGAGGGCCTCAGCGACGACGAGCTGGCGCTATTCGACCTCCTCTTCAAAGACAGCATCAGCAAGGCCGACCGCGAGCGGCTGAAGCAGGCGAGCAGGGCCCTGCTGGCGTCGTTACGAGACTTGCTGCAACCGATGGAGGACTGGACTCAAAAGACGACGACCCAGGCTGAGGTGAAAGTCTTCATCCTCGACAGCCTCTGGCGGTCGCTGCCGCGGCCGCCGTTCACCGACGACGACACCGAACACGCCGCGGATCGCGTGTACGACTACGTCTGGCAGCGCAGCACAATCGGTGGTTTTCCAGAGCCGCTTGTAGCGTAGAGCGGTAACGCAACTTGGAGCGAGGCAGTTCGGGAAGGCTCTCGTGTGTCGACACGCCGAAGCGGCTCGTCGCCACCTGCCCGCAGCCGCAGCGAAGCTGGCGCCCTTCAGCTGCTGCCCGCCGCGGGCGCCGGCCGGCTGTGCTCGGCGATGAACTCTCGGATGCGGGCATTGGCGCGCCGGCCGAGGGTGATCGGAAACGCCGTGAAGGCGTGCACGCCGCCGGGATAGATGGCCAATTCCGAGGTGTTGCCGGCGGCTAGCCAGCGGGAGTGCATGAACAAACTATCGTCCAACAGCGGATCGAGGGTGCCGACGGTGAAGAGCGCCGGCGGCAGTTGGCTGAGGTCGGCATAAAGCGGCGACACCCCGGACTCGCGGCGCCGCTCGGCGGCGATGTAGTGCTGGTTGAACCACTCGATGATCGCCGTGTTCAAGATCAGGTTGCGTTCGCCCCAGCGCGCCGCACTCGGCGTCAGGCTGAGATCGAATACGCCGAAGGTCAGGTTGGCCGCGGCAAAGTCGCAAAAGCCGTGGCGGTCACGCATGCGCAGCAGCGTGAGCGCGGCCAGGTTGGCGCCGGCGGACTCGCCGCCGATCAGCAGCCGCGCGGTGCCGAACTCCGCCCGCCCGTGCCGCGCCAGCCACAGCGCCGCGGCCTCACAGTCGTCCACCGCCCCGGGGTACGGGTGCTCAGGGGCCAGGCGATAATCAACGCTGACCACGGCGACCGCGCAGTCGGTCGCAATCGCCGCCAGCAGAGGATCCTGCTGGCGGGCGCTGCCGAGCATGAACCCGCCGCCGTGCAGATGGAGATACACGGCGTTGACACGCTCCGGAATAAACAGCCGCAGCGCCAGTGGCCCGGCCGGCCCTGCGATCGTGCGCTCGCTCGCCCACTCGACCCGCACCAGCGGACCGAACGGCCCCTGACCCGATTCGCGCGCCGCGCGAATCACTCGCGGTGGAAAATTGGTCAGCGGGGGTAGCTGCGCCAGTTGCTGCTCCAGTGCGGCGTTGAACGCGGCGGTCTCGGCGTCCACAGCCGCCGGCGAGAACAGTGCGGGGTCGGTTGTCATCACGCCCTCCTGCCGGCGTGCGATAGGCGATTCGGTGGCGGATGTCGAGGGATGATTACGAACCGGCGGCACATGCCGGGCAAGGGCAGAGCTCGCGCAAGTAGCGGTAGGCGTAAATGCCGGTGTCGTGGCCGCCCTCCCAGGTGAAACGCAAGGCATAGTTGCCGACGGCGGCGATGGCGGCGAGTTTGGGGTCGGCGATATTCAGGAAGCGGCGCTCGCCGCCATGACCCTGGCAGACGGCGCACGGGCACCAGCCGCGCAGGTAGGCATAAGGGTAGTCGCTGCTGTGCCCATCACTCCAAGTGATCCGCACCAGCCCCGGCTCGCGCTGGTGGCGCACTTCGGTGGGGCGAACTTGGGCGCTCATTGTCCCGCCGGCGACCGGGTGCGGCCGCCGTCTTTCAACGCCGCCAGGAACTTGGCGACGGGCAGCGTATTGATCACGTCGGCCGGCTCGGCCCAGCCGCGCCGTGCGGTGGCAATGCCGTAGTCGATGAAGTGCAGGTGGGCGGCGCTGTGGGCGTCGGAATCGATGGCCAGCTTGACGCCGGCGGCGACGGCTTTGCGCACGTGCTCGTCTTTGAGATCGAGGCGCTCGGGGTAGGCGTCGATTTCGAGCACGGTGCCGGTGCGCTTGGCCGCGGCGATGACGGCGTCGAGATCGAGTTCGTACGCCGGGCGCTTGTTGATGACACGGCCGGTGGGATGAAACAGGATGTCGGCGTGCGGGTTCTCCATCGCCCGAATGATGCGCCGGGTCATCTCTTCGCGCGGCAGATTGAAATGCGAATGCACGGCAACGCCGACCACGTCGAGTTCCGCGAGCACCTCGTCGGCGATGTCGAGGGTACCGTCCTTGTTGATGTTAACCTCGGCCCCGGCGAGCAAGGTGAAGCCCTTCAGCTCGCGGTTGAGTTGGCGGATGGCCTTCATCTGCTCGCGCAGCTGGGCCTCGTCAGCGCCCATCATCGCCAGGCCTTTAGTGTGGTCGGTGATGGCGATGTAGCGGCGCCCGAGGCGGCGGGCGGCATCCACCATTTCCTCGATGGTGTTGGCGCCGTCGGTCCATTGGGTCTGGATCTGCACGTCGCCGCGCACTTGGCCGTACTCGATCAGCTGCGGCAGCCGGCCGGCGCGTGCGGCTTCGACCTCGCCGCTGTTCTCGCGCAGCTCGGGGGCGATGTAGGGCAAGCCGAGCGCGGCGTAGACCTCGGCCTCGCTCTTGCCGGCGATGGCTTTGTCGCCGCGAAAGACGCCGTACTCGTTCAGCTTCAAGCCGCGCTCGATGGCAATCCGGCGCAGCGCGACGTTGTGATCTTTGCTGCCGGTGAAGTAGTTGAGCGCCGCGCCGAAGCTCGCCGCCGGTACCACGCGCAGGTCAACGTCCATGCCGGTTTCGAGCTTGATGCTGGACTTGGTGGGGCCGTGCCCGTGCACGTGCGCGACCTCGGGCATGGCCACAAAGAAATCCATCACCCGCTCGGGCTGGCTCGAAACCACCAGGATGTCGCCGTCACCAACCGTTTCCTTGCGCCGGCGCACGGAGCCGGCCAGCGCCACCTCGCGCACGCCGGCGAGTTGGCGCAGGCGGGCTTGGATGCCTTCGAGCACCGGCAGCGCCTCCCCCAGCGCGAAGCGCCCGCTGTGGCCGCGCAGGAATTCGAGGCCTTTGAGGATCTTCTGTTCGCTCTTCTCGCCGAAGTGCGGCAACGTGCGAATCTTGCCTGAACGCGCCGCGGCCTCGAGGTCGGCAACGGTACGTATGCCCAAGGCCTCGTACAACGCCTTGACGTGCTTGGGGCCGAGGCCCTCGATCGCGGTCAACTCGGCAACGTCGACGGGAGTCTTTTGGTGCAGCTCGTCGTAGTACTTGAGCCGGCCGGTGGCGAGCAGCTCTTCGAGGCGTTCGGCGATACCCTTGCCGACGCCGGGGATTTGCTCCAGCGCCTTGAGGCCGCCGCGCTGATACGTCGCGGCCAGTGGTTCAGCGAGCGCCTCGATGGTATAGGCGACCTTCTCGTAGGCGCGTGGCTTGAAGGCCACGCCCTCCATATCGAGCAGCGCGGCGATCTCGCGCATGATTTTGGCGACGGCGGCGTTGGTCACGCGCGCGAGTCTAGCGGTGAACGGCCGCGGTGAAAAGCGGGGAAAGGCGGCGGCGCCTCATGGGGTGTGCGACAAATCTGTGGGTAACGTGCAGCCGACCGGGCAAATCCTCACCAGTCTGACAGTACTGTGTACTGTCAGGCCGAGGCCCATGGCCGAAAGGGACGCAATTTGTCATCTTCCTGGCGCGGCGCCACTTCTTCAGCTGCTTTACTCCCGCAC
>JACQVA010000264.1 GCA_016210005.1 Deltaproteobacteria bacterium
CGCTGACCGGTGGCGGCGCAGCCGGTTCCCACCCCGCTGATCCGTCGCTCCGTCTCGGTGGCCCGGTCGCAACCGATCGCCCCGGAAAAATCGAGCTATGCATGCTCACCGGAAGGACACGATTGTTTCACCGTGCGCGCCAGCGAAACGGGATCAAAGCCGATCAGGCCGAAACGCGCCTCGCCGAAGCCGTGCAGCCACTCGTAATTGTCCACCGCGGTCCAGTGGAAATAGCCGCGGATGTCGCTACCCGCAGCACGGGCGCGCAAGACGGCCGCCAGGTGCGCCGCGATGTAGCGGATCCGGAAGCGCTCGTCGCGGGTGGGGCAGCCGTTCTCCGTAACCAAAATCGGCATCCCCGGCAGCGCGGCGGCGACGCGCTGCAGTCCGCGCTCCATTTCCTGCGGGCAGACGTACCGCCCCATGTTGTCAACCGGAGCCGGATCATGCGCCGCGTACGGGCCGATGCCGCCTTTGCCGATCGACGACGCGGCGTAGTAATTGAAGCCATACAGGTCCAGCGCGCCGCGCAGGCCGGGTACCTCCACCGGCTCGCGGCCGGGCAGCTCGACCACGCCGGTGGCCAGACCGCGCAGCCACGCTCCGTGGTACCAGGCGTCGAACTGGCGCGCGGGCTCGATCCCGGCCTCGTCTTGCGCGATTAGCGGCACGTAGACCTCGATGGTTGCCACGGTCGCCTCAGGCACTATCTCGTGCAGAATGCCGTACCCTCGCGCGTGCAGCGCAAACACGTGGTGTGACATGTCGTAGGCGATCTCAGGATCGCGCAAGAACGGCGGGTTTTCGCCCAGCAGATATCCGGCCACAACGTAGATCATGGATTCGTTCTGGGTGTGAAAGTGGCGCGCGTGCCCGGCGAGCGCTCGCGCGACCCGCTCGAGGTAGCGCAGGAACCGCTCCCGGTTCTCCGCCGTCTGCAAGCCCCCGCCTTGCACCACCCACTGCGGGTGGGTGAAGTGAAAGAGGTTCACCCACGGTGCGATGCCGCAGGCGGCGGCCGCGTCGCACATGCGCCGGTAGCGGTCAAGCGCCGCTTCATCGAAGCACCCTTCGGCGGGTTCGACCCGACTCCATTCCACCGACAGCCGGTAGTGACGAATGCCGAGGTCCGCGGCCAGGCGGAAGTCGGCTTCAGCGCAGTGCCAAAAACCATTGCCCGGATTCGGCGGTACGCGCCCCGCGCGCGCCGCCGCCACCCAGTCATTGGGGACGGTGCCGCCCTCGGCCTGAAAGGCGGACGAGGCCACGCCCCAGGCAAAGTTATCTGGAATCACCATTGGTTCGCGCGGCAGGATCGGGGCCCAGGCGCGCTCGGCTTCTGTCATGGCATGCTCACTTGTCCGCAGTTGCCTTGCTGGGCTGCAAGAACCACATGAAGTACAGCTCGGCGTCGAAGGGGCTGGCGGCGAGACGAATCAGGCGAAACGTATTCGCGCCCGTCAGCAGTACGGTCGCCGGAACGCGCAGCACGGCTTCATCCCACAGCTCGGGGCCGTGCGGGAACTCCAGCAGGCCGTCGATGCTCTGGCCATTCACTTCCAGCCGGTATTGTCCGCTGCCGCCGCTGTGGTCGTAACGCACCACCAGTAGCAGATCCTCCCCGGCGGTGACGTTGGTAACGGTCCACTGCGCCTGGTCGGCGATGCGCCGGCCGGTGTCAACCATCAGGAGGTCCAGCGGCACGCGATATGGCAGGATCTTCTCGTGAAAGTTGTGCACCGGGCGCTGCCGATCGACGACCTCGGTAAAGGCGTGTACCAGCTGCGACTCCACCTCTTCCAGATCCAGCGTGTCGACCACGCGGTGATCGTACAGCAGGTAGCGCAGGGAGTGGAGTTCCTTTCGATCCACCAAAGGGACGTCGCCGAAGAACACCAGGCGACGGTCGCTGCGCAGCGCGGTGCGATCGACGGTGTGGTGATTCAAGATGACGAAGTCAACGTAGAGCCCGTTGGGCAGGCGCGCGCTGACGGTCTCGAAGGCGTCTTGCGGCGGGGTCAACAGCGCGTTGGGCACCGCCTTGGGCTGCGCCCAGGGAAGATAGATGTCAACGCCGCGCTGGCGCATGCGGTTGAAATCCTGCAACCAGTGCTCATGCCCGGTGCGGCCGCGGTTGTACGGATCGACCGGGCTGTGAGCGATTTCGGGATCGG
Source organism: Deltaproteobacteria bacterium (assembly GCA_016210005.1). Lineage (NCBI taxonomy): Bacteria > Pseudomonadati > Myxococcota > Myxococcia > Deltaproteobacteria bacterium. Next base: position 2,175 of record JACQVA010000264.1, read on the forward strand.
TGAGGCCATGGAGATCGAGGCAAGGGCGGTCGCAGTAGAACGGAATGATTCCCGCTGAAGTGGTGGCGATGCGGGCCGTGTGCGGTAGCACCTCGTCGAACAACTGGCCGACCGCGCCCCAGTTGAGCACGCGCGGATCGCAGTATCGGCGCAACAGGCCGATGGTTTCCTGTTGCGGCCCCGGGACGTCGCGAGCGATCACCGCCGCCCGCTCCGTCACCAGCGCCAGCACGCCGAGTACACCCAAGCCGGTCAACAGACCGGCTGCGCGTGCCTGGCCGAGGTGCTCGCGGCTTGAGAAAGCCCGCAGCACCGCCCACGCGCGCTCGCCACACACGGCGGCTCCGACGGCGGCCGCCGGGTAGAGCACGCCGCTGACTGGCATAAGGAAGCGCCACTCCATGAAATCGCCGCCGAGGCGGACCACGTGGAAGAAGACGAACGCGGTGGCAAGCAAGGTGGCGATCAGAAAGCGCTGGGCGGCTCCGGCTCGCGCGGCCAAGGCACCGGCGATCACCGCCGCCAGAAACGGGGCGCACTGATAGGTGTCGAGATACGCCTGCAAGTATTCCCAGCCCCGGGCATAGAACGGCAAATAGGCGACCTTGGCGTAATAGGTGTTCGGAAAGAATGAGCCGTAGTACCACACCCGCCACAGCTGGTAGGGCGCGTAGACGGTCACGATCGGCAGCAGTGGGCCCCAGAAATACACAACCCAGTTCTTGTGCAGCAGTGGCCGCCACCAGAGCACCAGCCCCGCCAGCGCCAGCGCTGCCGCAGTCACGATCCCGTCGGGCCGGGCCATGGCCAGCGCAACCGCAGTCAGACTGACGGCGAACGGGCCGAAGCCATGCGCCGTGGGCTCCAGCGAAAGGAAGAACACGGCCGCGATCGTCAGCAATGTAACCAGCGGCGTCTCCATGCCGGAGACAAACCAGAGATTGAACGACCAGTGATATGTCAGCGGCGCCAGCGCCAGCGGCGCGATCCATACGCCCTGGCGGAAGAGCCGAACGCCCAAGAGCAGCAACAGCAGGTACGACAACAGCCAACAGCCGAAGCCGGCGGCGTGCATGAAGGGCAGCGGATCACTGGCACCGCGCGCCAGCGGCAGCGCCGCCAACACGGTCCACAGAAAGTTACTGTAGCCCTCGACCCGCGCACCGGGGTTGTAGACCAGACCGTGGCCGCGGACCAGGTTGTGGGCGTAGCGGAAGCTGACGTAGGCGTCGTCTTGTACCCAGCGCTGCTGCCACGTCATCGGCGCTTGCCGGGCGACCAAGAAGACGGCGGCGGCAATCTCGCCGAGCAGTAGCGCGCGCAACAGCCAGCGCACACCGCCGCGCGGCGAGGAGCGCGCGGCCGAAGGCGTGGGCACTGTCATGCGGCGGCACCGCGCCTGATAACGCTCCCGCAACGGCCTCGGAGCACCGGCGCGGCGGCCTTGCGCGGCGGCATTGCGGCGGAGGTCACGCTGCCTTGCGGCCGGCCTTGGCCTCCAGCTTGTGCCACTTCTTCATGTGCTCGCGGTGGGAACGCAGGTAGGCGCCGGGGCGGTAGTACTTGTCATAGAACTCCAGCTCGAGGTGCTGCACCTGACAATAGGCGTAAAGCACCATCGGGTCGGCGTGCGCCGGAAAGCGGCCGTAAGTCTGCCAGATGTAGTTACAGGTGTCCTTGCACAGCTGAATCGTCTTCTCGGGAGTGTGCGGTACCTGGCGCAGGAAATCGCCGCGGTTCAAGTACGGCGCCGGCTTGCTGCTGCTCGGGTTGAAGGTGCCTTTGGGGCCGAACTTCTTGGCGACCACCGCATCCACCGCCGCCGCCATGTTGGGAAAGTACGGCGGGCGGTAGCTTTCAAACAGGCCGTCGATCCCGATCGGGTGCGGCACCTGATTGGGATCGAACGGGCTGCCCTCGAAGTGGAAGCCCAGTCCGCGGCACAGCGGCGTGCCGCCCATCGCCACCAGGCTGGTAACGCCGCCGAAGATCCAGCCCCCCAGTCCCATCGCCTGGCAGGCCAGCATGATGTTGTGATCGATGAAGCCGGCTTCCACCGAGGTGGCGGTCATGATGCCGCGCTCGAAGTACGACAGCGGCATCGGGTTATCGACGTGGCCATCCTTCACCCAGCGCTCGTTGCCACACGGAACGTAGCCGTGCAGGTCATCAACCAGGTAGGCGCCAAGATCGGCCATCAGCATGATGGCGTTGATAAACTCCTCCGTCAGGTCGGTCACCGGCATGAACAGCGTGCTGCCGGGCATGTTCACGTTCCACAAGTTGAACGACATGATCGCCGTCGTATTGCGCGGCAAGTCGAGGCGCTCTTTGGACAGTTCGACGCGGTGCTGGCGCACGAACTCGATCATCTTGTCCCGGTCGCTCTTGTCGTCGAACTCGCGCATGTGCTCCGGCTGCACCTCGCGCAGGTTGAGGAAGTACAAGCCCTCGTCGTTGGTGTAGAACAGCTCGGTGCCATGGTTGCCGCAGGGGCTCGACCAGGTGCGGCCGACGTGCTCCATCATGGTGTTGCACATGCCGTCCCACTCGGCCAAGTCGTAGGCTTTCTCGGGGCGCTTGGTGTGGGGCATGTCGGCGAGGTTCAAGCCGCTGACGCCGGTGCCGGCGGTGATGAGCATCGCCTCTTCCAGCTCGGTGAGCGGGACCGGATCGTTCGGCGATTTGAAGGCGTTGGGGCCTTCCTTGATTTCCATGCCGAGACCGAAGCGGCGCGAGCGTCGGTTGAGGATGGCCTCGAAGAGCGAGAAGTTCCACGCCTCGTCAACCTCGGGGATCGCCGAAAGCCGCTGTTCCGCCATAACGCACCTCCGTGAGCCTTTCTCTCGCGCCAGTGCCGGCGGAAGTCAATGACTTTTGTCGCCCCCGCCCTCTTTAACCGATAACGGTCGAAGGAGCACAAGCCTCCTCTCCTCGCATCACTCGCGGGGAAGGATTGAGGTGAGGGGATCAACCAGCACGCCGAACAATGTCTCCCGGACGCTGCGGAACAACAGATCGGCCACCAGCGCACGATTCCAGCGCCAAAGCTCGGTAGAACATCGTGATCACGATTCCCAGAAAGCGGCTCAGCTCAGGCACCCGCGGACTCTACCGCACCGGCCTCCGCTCGGCTAACGCTCCGATGGGGCGATTCGACGGATCGGGTATCGATGCCACGAAGCCGGCGCGTCGTAGGTAAACGCGCGCTGATTTCCGAACAACCGAGCAACGCCCCCAAGGCGGTGCGGCCACTGAAGAAGCAGGCGAGACAGTCGCCGAGGGCGGTAGCCGCTTCGCTTCTGCGCCACGCAATCTGCCACATCGCCCGTGGGGCTTCACCCCGGATTCAGCCCTCCGCCACCTGAAATGACTGGCCTAGGGGCTCGAAATCGGCCGTTTGGTTTCTCTCAAGCTTCCCGCGAATTGTTTCAAAGCGCCGGATCGTTTCTTCGGCGTACAAACGTTCGCCGCACCGCAGGCACACCTCGGCCCGAACGCGCACCGCGGCCGTGTGAACCCCTCCGCGCAACAGCTTCTCGACGTCTCTCTCCACTACCTCACCACCGCACACGGGACACTTTTCGAATGGCTTCATAGGCTCACCTCCTTCGTTGGCGCCACTCAATCCAGCGATCGGGATCGGGGCGATACACCGTCACCAACACGGCCCACCGAGCTGCCGCGTTGTAGGCCCACACGCTGTGCACGGGGTTTTCGCCGATGGCTCTTCCATACACGAGACAGCTCGGATACGGCCGGTCAGCCGGGTACTCCTCGATGATCTCCCCGTGACGGACCGAGAAACAGATTTCATCAAGTGTCAGCCCATCCGCGTGCGTCTCTTCGTCCGCGTGGTCGGTAACCCGAAAAAGAGGCCCGTCGATCGCCTCGATGATGTCGAGCAAACGCATGGCGGCTTCGACAACTGACGCAGTATCGCCCAGGGTGGCGGGAGAAACAAGCGACAGCACGACCGTCAGCGAGTGTGTTCTTCACCAGGCTGGGCGCACGGATATGCGAACGATCCAGACGCAGTAGCGCCACGTTGTGTTGACCCCGGGGCGAGTCGTCGTCTCCTATCCGCACCCATCCAACGCGTTGCGGACGGCGGCGACCAATTCGTCAACGGTCACGGTGAGGCTGTGATCGAGGTCGAAGGACGCGCAGGCGTCGACGCTGCTCTCACCGAGGGCGATGGTCACGCCGACGACCAGCTCGTCGACGGTGACGCAGTCGCTATCATCGCAGTCGCCGGTGCAGGTCGGAGCGGGCGTTGCCAGGTCAGTCAGTCTCGCGGAGGGTGTCGGAACTTGGGTCGTAGCTGGAGTGGCCGTGGCGGTCGGGGATTTCCGTCGCGAAGGGCGTACTGCTTGGCGATGCCTTGTCGACCACTTCCGGCGTCCCGGGCTGCGCCTACGGGATGGTGAAGCGCCCATACTCGCTGAAGTGCCGATCGAAGGCGATCGCCTCTTTGATACCGAGGCGCTCCATAACAACGAAGCTCAACGCATCGCAGAGGGAGTAGCTCTTGTCTTCGTGGGCACGCACGAGTGCGATCGCACGCTCCTCGTCTCTGGGACGAATCCGTTCGATCCGGCAACGGGTATCGCGCAAGGCGTCGAGAAACTTGACGGCATCACGCGGACCACCGCGGGAGCGCGCGAGAAACAGCGAATACGCTTCGATGATCACGACGTTGGTTGTCACCAAGGCCCACCGTTCGTCGTCCGCAAGCTGAAACAACGCTGCCGCTTGTGCGTGGTGGCGATCGTCGCGCACCCGCAACGCGAAGAATCCGCCGCCATCGACAACGGCACGCTTCACAGGTTGTCGTGATTGTCCGCGTAGATCCCCGCCAGGTGCTTATACTTGTCGCTCGATACGTCAGTGTTGCGGCTGCGCATGGTACCAGCGAACCTGAGCAGCGCCGCGTACGGACCTTGTGTACCGCTCGCACTGCCGGGCTTCGGGCGACTTCGCGGTGCTGTCGACTTGCGGCTCGCCGTCTTCGTCAGCAGGCTGATCAGTGTGCGGCGGTCCTTCGGCGGTAACTTCTGCACTTCTTCCACAATCCTCGCAACGGCACGCATGAGACGACCTCCTGGACAAAAGTCTACGACAGCTCGCCAAGGAAGGCCAGGCGTCAGGTCCAGCGCAACATCGGCGGCCATCCGCAGAACGAATGCCTCGCGCCAAGACGCGAAAGGCAAGAGTGCAATGACAAACCACTGGGGGATTCTTGAACGAAACTCGCGGTCGTCTGGGTCCCACGGTTCTGTTGTTCCGGTTAGCCTTGGCGCCTTGGCGCGAGATTCTCCCTTCGGATTGCGGGCGCTGATGCCGAAGACTACCCTCCCTCTGCCTGCTGCCTATTGCCGACTGCCTACTGTCTCTCATCCGCACCCATCCGAGGCGTTGCCGACGGCGGCGACCAATTCGTCGACGGTCACGGTGAGCCTGTGGTCGATGTCGAACGACGCGCACGCGTCGATGCTGTTCTCGCCGAGGGCGATGGTGACGCCGGTGACCAGCTCATCGACAGTGATGGTGTTGCTGCCGCTCCGGCTTCGTCGTGCACCGGGGAGTGAAGTGGAAACCAGCGTGAACGACCGCCCGTCTGCGGCGTAGCGGTCGACGTCGACGTTGGGTCACGCACCCGCTGGTCGCGCCGCGACGGCAACCAGCTTACTCGACATCGACGCGATATAGCTCACCATCCAAAGCTCAAGCTGTTCTAGGCGCGTTTTCCAGCGCTCTTTGAAGCGCTTCATCCACGTTCGGTTCTTGGCTGTGTCAGGCACGTCGACAACGATCTTCACCAGATTGTCCCGGTACGCCACGCCACCCTGTCGCCAATGCCCCTCGACTTTTTGTGTCTCGTAACTCGCCGCGCCAAGGTGATCGACGATTTGGAACACCGCCTCGGCCAGCCACTCGGAAGGCACATCGCGCCCGTCATTGAACTGGAGTGGAAGCAGCACCTCGAATCGCCGCCACTTGCTGCTCATACGACGCCTTGCCCTTCACTGTGAACGGAATATTTTGATCAGCGAGCGCTTCCAGAGCCGCCTCAGGCACGAGATGCTCGCCCGAGCGGAGGACGCGCCCGGAGAAACGGCCCAGCAAAAAGCCGACGGCCTGTTTCTCGGTCTCGCGGTCGGGAAACGTGATGGTCACCATGTCGAACCTCCCTTCGCGCCAGAGTGGCTTTTCTCAGTTAAGCCAATCCCCGGCACCGATACAAGGCCGCAGCATCATCAGCACCCATCCAACGCGTTGCGGACGGCGGCAACCAGCTCATCGACGGTCACGGTGAGGCTGTGGTCGAGGTCGAACGATTCACACGCGTCGACGCTGTTCTCGCCGAGGGCGATGGTGACGCCGACGACCAGCTCGTCGACAGTCACGGCGTTGCTGCTGTCACAGTCGCCGGTGCAGATCGGAGGGGGCGTCGCGGTTTCCGTCGGCGTCGGCGAGGGAGTCGGGATCAGGGTTACGGTCGGCGTAGCCGACGCGCTGGGCGACGGAGTCGGCGTGGCTGTGGGTGTCTGTGTCGGCGTCGCGGTCGGCGTGGCCGTCGGGGTATCCGTGGGCGTCCGTGTCGGCGTGGCCGTCGGAGTATTCGTTGGGGTCTCAGTTGGCGTCGCGGTCGGCGTGTCGGAGCAGCGAAGTCGTCGTTCGGCGGCGGAACTGCAGAGGCGTGGCTCTCAAGACACGCAATGACGACTGCAAGTGCGCAAGATATCCGCTCAGCCTTCGAGACAGGCGCTGAAAAACGCGACCTCTTCAGGCCGAGCGGGAGAAGAGCGAGGCTAGAATTGTGCGTGCGTGAAAGAATCGAGCCAAGTCATGCGAGCCCCCTTCCGACGCGGCGTCACCGCTGGCCACTGCTACATGCAGGCCCCGGTGACGCCTGCGCTTACCGTGGACTCGGAAGAGATGTCAAGGAAGACGTGACGCTCCGCGTCGTCCAGCACTCGGGGGTGCTGGGGAGGCGAGATCAGTTCACCACCGTGAGGCCGGGAACTCGGCGAAAGTGCCCAACGTTGCGCGTAACGAGCGTCGCCTTGTGCGCCAGGGCTATCGCCGCGATCAGCAGGTCGGCCCGTCCTATCCGCCGCAATCCGGGCAAAGCCCGTAGTCGATCGACGTGTGCCACCGCCGCTTGGTTCAGCGGCACGAACAGGATCTGCGCCAACAGTTCTTCCGTGCGTAAAAGCCGCTCTTGAGCTCGGAGACATTCCGCCGCAGTTGCAGCTTTCAGCACGTGATCAAAACGGCCGCGGAGCAGTTCGATCTTGGTAACGATTGTGGTCCCGACGTCTGGATCCTCCACGGCGCGCAGGCGTTCAACGACGCGCGCGTGACCCGCATGGAGGTACGTCAGCGTGTCGGTGTCAGCAGAAGCATCACGCATCGCGCGTGTCGGTTTCCGGCCGGCCCCGTTCGGCGTAGATTGCGCTCCGGAGCGAGTCAAGGAATTCATCCTCAGCGAGGACGCCGGCCTGCTGGAGCAAAATGGTGCGGCCGTCGTGTGAGCGCAGCCACTCATCGATCGCCGCGCGGAGAAAACGCCACGTATCCTCGATCCGCCGACCGGGAATACACCCCTGCCTCGCCGCCCGTTCGATCGTCTCTCTTGGCAGTCGGAGGTATTCCGCTACCTCTTCCAGCGTCAGGACATCCGTGGTGGTGCTTGTCGCTCGTCTCATGCTTCGTATCTCCGCATCGAGGTCGAACTGGTATCACACCACCGAGACTAGCACACCGACAACGCGCCTGTCATATGAGGTGCTCCCCTCGGACGAGCAACGACACGGCGTCCAATCTACCGGTACGGCCGTCCCGCCTCCTTGAACGCCGCCTCGATCTCGGCTCGGACACGTTCGCGTATGCCAGGAGCAAGCTCCGGCACCTCGGCAAGCCGAGCCAGCAACGTGGCCTCCTCTGCAAACCGATGTCGGATCGCCTCACGGACAAACTGACGATCCTTGTCGCGTCCCGCGATCGCTTTCGCGATCAGCAGATCGTGCACCTCGAGACACAAGCCGGTGACGCCCCGTGTATTCTCGTTTCGAATCGGCACGAGCCGTTCACGCCAGCCCACCGGCAGCACCGCCGTGGCCTCGTCCACACCTTGAGCGTAGTAGCCATAGGTCGCGTGAAACGGCGATAACTCTCCGATGCTCCCGTCGATGAGGTCGGCCCGTTCCGGGTGACTGAGCGGAAACACGTCCGCCTCAACGGACGCGCGTAGCAATGCCGGAGCATCCGGAAACTGGGCGAGCAGTGCCTGGCTGCCGATAACGACGATGTGGTCGTCGTTCGCAATATCGGCGGCGGCGCGGAGCACATGCTCCAACTCGGCGCGCGTCACGATCGACCGGCTTCCCGCGCCGCCACTTGGCGCCAGATCTGCCAGCGCTCGTCGGCCGAAAGCACGCCGGCAAACGGGCTCGACTGGCGCAGCTCGCAGCCCAACTCGCCCCCGTCGGCGAGAAAGGCCGCCACTGCCTCGGCATCGCGACTGAGCACCTCCTGCCACTGCAAGGCATAAAACGGGGGCGTGGGGCTCAGGAGAATCCAGCTCTCCACACGGGCCCGCGCCCGATCGAGAATGCTCGGGTCGCGGCGCAGTCGCTCGGCAATCACCTGATGATAGGCGCGGCTCCGTAGCTCGCTTAGCCGATGCCGGTCCATGTGTAATTCCGGGTAACTCGCCATCTCATTCCTACACCGTCGACCCAGCGCTTGCCAGCGCGCCAAGGCGACCGGACGCCGGCGGCAACCGCGCCTGATCACCAGCCCCTACTTGGAGACCTCGGATCGCTCCGCCGCCACCTGGCCATCGAGCAATCGGCGCAGGTAGCGAAACCCGAACAAGGCCAGGAAGTCGAGCACGCCGGCCTCGATCTTTAGCGTCTTCAACATTTCCTGCAGCTCCTGCGCGCTGAGATAGGTCTTGGCCTGCCACACTCCCATCTTGCCGCTCAGCACCAACTCGCCGTTCTCGGTGCCGACCTCATCGATGGTCATGTTGAAGTTGCCGGCGCGTGATTTGATGCGCATGGCCAACGCCCTCGCTCAGCTCACTACATGTGGCGAATGATCGCCTGTCCGAACTCCGAGCACTTGACCTTGGTGGCGCCGTCCATCAAGCGATGAAAGTCGTAGGTGACGGTCTTGGCGTTGATCGCCGCTTCCACCCCTTTGATGATCAAGTCAGCGACCTCGTTCCAGCCGAGATGGCGGAACATCATCTCGCCGGAAAGGATGACCGAGCCGGGGTTGACCTGATCGAGGTTGGCGTACTTGGGAGCGGTGCCGTGCGTGGCCTCGAAGATGGCATGCCCGCTGAGGTAATTGATGTTGCCCCCGGGAGCGATGCCGATGCCGCCGACCTGGGCGGCGAGCGCGTCGGACAAGTAGTCGCCGTTGAGGTTCATGGTGGCGATGACGTCGAAGTCGCGCGGGCGGGTGAGCACCTGCTGCAAGGTAATGTCGGCGATGGCATCCCTGATCAACAGTTTCTTCTTCCACTGCCCGTTGCCGTGAGTGTCCCACAGCTTGAGTGCCGCTTCGACGTCGGCGCGCACCTTCTCCTGCTGAGCGGGGGTCATCAAGTCATAGCCGGGGTCGATCTCGCGCGCGTTGCCCTCGACCGAAAGCTCGGGCTTGGCCTCCTTGTTACCAAGTATCCAGCTCTCGCGCTCGGTGACCACCTGGGCGCGAAAATCGCGCGTCGCCATGGCGTAGCCCCAGTCGCGGAAGGCGCCCTCGGTGAACTTCATGATGTTGCCCTTGTGCACCATGGTGACGCTACGGCGGCGCTGGCGCAGGGCGTACTCGATCGCGGCGCGGATCAAGCGCTCGGTGCCCTGGCGCGAGACCGGCTTGATCCCGATCGCGCTGGTCTCCGGGAAGCGGATCTTCTTGACGCCCATGCTCTGCTGGAGAAAGGCGATGATCTTGCGCGCCTCCTCGCTCTCGGACTGCCATTCTATGCCGGCATAGATGTCCTCGGTGTTTTCGCGAAAGATCACCATGTCGATCAGCTCGGGATGCTTCACCGGGCTGGGCACGCCGCTGAAGTAACGCACCGGGCGCAAGCAGACGTAGAGGTCCAGCAACTGGCGCAGGGCGACGTTGAGCGAGCGGATGCCGCCGCCGATGGGCGTGGTCAGCGGCCCCTTGATGCCGACGATCAACTCCTTGAACGCGGCAACCGTCTCATCGGGCAGCCAGTTGCCGGTGCGATTGAAAGCCTTCTCGCCCGCCAGCACCTCCAGCCAAGCGATGCGGCGCTTGCCGCCGTAAGCCTTTTGCACCGCCGCGTCGAACACCGCCTGGCTGGCGCGCCAGATGTCGGGCCCGGTGCCATCGCCTTCAATGAACGGCAGGATCGGGTTGTCGGGAACCTGGAGTTTGCCGTCGCGCATGGTGATGCGCGCGCCACCGGCGGGGAGCTTGAGTTCTGCCATCGGGTCTACACCTTCTGCAAGCGAAGTCGGTCCGCGAACCGCGGGCTGACCCTAGCCTACTCGCCTGGAAATGTGGAGAGGGGGTCCAACAAGAGGGCAGCAGACGATATCGTCCGCGGAGCCTGTGTACGCCGAGCCTTCCGCCGGCGGGTATCCGGCCATCTCGCGCGCCGGAGCGATCGTCGCGCGCCGCTCTTCCGGACCCCGGCCGGCCCGCCGCTACTCAGCGCCTCATTCGCGGAAGTTGACGAACTGTAGCGGCAGGCCGAAGTCGTGTTGCTTGAGCAGCGCCATCACGGCTTGCAGGTCGTCACGCTTCTTACCGGTCACGCGCACCTGATCGGCCTGGATTTGGGCCTGGACCTTGAGCTTGGCGTCCTTGACCCGCTTGACGATGTCGCGCGCCTTTTCGGTCGAGACCCCCTCTTGCACTTTGATCACCTGCTTGGCGCGGCCGCCGCCGGCGGGCTCGATCGCGCCGTCGACCAGTGCCTTGAGCGGGACCTGCCTGCGGGCGAGCTTCTCGCGCAGCACCTCGGCCGCCGCCTTCACCTTGAAGTCGTCGGTGGAGTTGATGCGAATCTCGTCTTCCTCCAGCTCGATGGTGGTCTGGCTGTCCTTGAAATCATAGCGCTGGCCGATCTCCTTGCGCGCCTGGTTGAGGGCGTTGTCGATCTCCTGGCGATTGACCTGCGAGACGATGTCGAATGACGGCATGGAACCTCCGTGTCGCCGGCCGGCGGCGCCGGTTAGAACCCGATCGGGGCGCTGACCACGTCGACCCCGTCGGGCACTTGGAAGCGGAACTGCGCCTCGTCCACGCCGGCGCCGCGCTTCAAGTTGGCGAAACGCAGCCGGGTGACGTTGCCGAGCTGATCGTGGATTTCCGCGGCCGCGATGTCGAAGTGGCGAGGGGTGACGCCCAGTCGCAGCCAACCGAGGGTGCCGTCACCTTGGCGCGGAATCAGCTTCAGCCAGGTCAGCTCAGCGGCGCCGGCGTCAGCCTGCGGCTGGTCGAGTGTGGCCTCGAAATCTTCAGCGATGCGGCCGACGCCGAGCAGGAACGAAATCGGTGTGGCGGCGCGAAACGCCGACTGGAACGGTGCCTTCAACACCTGGCGCTCCTCGGGCTGGTACAGCCACAGGTTGGCGCCGTCGGCGACGATAACCTGCCCCGAACCGTCGCCGAGCTGCCAGCGCAGCTTTCCCGGCCGCTTGTACGCCACCGTGCCGCGTGCGGTCAGGGTCCGGCCCAGGCTGGCGATGGTCATCTCCTGGGTGACGTCGGCGGTGAAATCTGCGGTTTCATCGTAACGCTGCTGCACGGCGCGCACCGTGTCCTCGACGCCGGCCGCCGCGACCAACGCCGGCGCCAGCACGAGCGCAACCGCAAGCCCATGGCGGCACCGTGGTCGTATCACGAATCACCATCGATGCGCCGGGCGACGACCTCGCGCGGCTTGCCGCCTTCACTGGCAGTGATCACGCCCTCGCGCTCCATGCGCTCGATCATGCGCGCGGCCCGGTTGTAGCCGATGCGCAGCCGCCGTTGCACCCACGAGATCGAGGCCTGCCGGCTCTCGGTCACCAGGCGGACCGCCTGGTCGTACATCGCGTCTTCGAACTCGTCCGGCTCGCCCCCGTCGCCGTCCTCCTCATCGTCGCTTTCGAGCAGGCCGAAGGCGTACAGCGGCGAGGCCTGCCGCTTGATGAACTCGACCACCTTGTGAATCTCGGTTTCGGAGACGAAAGCGCCGTGCAAGCGCTGCACGCGCGCGGTCCCGGGCGGCAGATAGAGCATGTCGCCGCCGCCGAGCAGGCGCTCGGCCCCGATGTGATCGAGGATGGTGCGCGAATCAACCCGGGCGGTGGTTTGGAACGAAACCCGCGCCGGGAAGTTGGCTTTGATCAGGCCGGTGATCACGTCCACCGACGGCCGCTGGGTGGCCACGATCAGGTGCATGCCGGCTGCCCGCGCCTTCTGGGCCAGGCGGGTGATCGGCTCTTCGACGTTGCGGCCGACGGTCATCATCAAGTCGGCCAGCTCGTCGATGATGATGACCACCTTCGGCAGGTGCTCGCGCCGCGGGGGCTGCTGGGTCTCGCCGGCCTCCTCCTCGTCGTCATCGGCAACCACCTCGCTCAGCTCGATCACGCCGGCGTTGCGTTCCTGCTCCTCGCGATCGACCAGCCGGTTGTAGCCATCGATGTTGCGCACGCCGAGGCCCTTCATCGCGCGATAGCGCTCATCCATTTGCTCGACCAGGTTCTTCAGCACGACGACCGCCTTCTTGGCGTCGGTCACCACCGGCACCAGCAGGTGCGGGATATCTTCGTAGACCGACAGTTCGAGCATCTTGAGGTCGATCATGACGAAGCGCACGTCGCGCGGCGAGGCCTTGAAGAGGATGCTCATGATCATAGCGTTGAGCGAGACCGACTTGCCGGTACCGGTGGCGCCGGCCACCAGCAGGTGGGGCATGCGGGCGAGATCGGCGATCACCGGGTTGCCGGCGGTATCCTTGCCCAAGGCCAGCGTCAGCGGCGAGGGGGCCGCGCTATAGGCCTCGCTCTCGATCATCTCTTTGAGGGCGATGTTGTCACGGCGGGCGTTGGCGACCTCGATGCCGACCACGGCGGTACCCGGTACCGGCGCCAGGATGCGCACCCCGACCGCTCGCAGCGCCATCGCCAGGTCGTCGGCGAGGGTGACGATGCGGTTGACCTTGACCCCCGGGGCCGGCTCGATCTCGAAGGTAGTGATCACCGGTCCGGGGCGCACGGCGACGACTTTGCCCTGGATGCCGAAGTCGGCCAGCTTGGTTTCGAGAATCTGCGAACTTCTGCGCAGCGCCTCTTCGTCGACGCGGATGCCGCTACGCTGCGGCGGATCGAGAAAGGTCATCGACGGCACCTGGTAATGCCCGTCTGCCGCGAAGTGAAACTGCTCTTGCACCACCGGCCGGGGCGGCTTCTCGGCTGCCTTCGGCGGCGGCGGTGGCGGGAGCGACACTACCAGCCGTGGCGCGGCCGGCGCCGGTTCTTTGATTTCGTCGCGCAGGACGATGATCGGATCGGCGCGTGGCGCCACCGGTTCACGCGTCGCGCTCGGCAGCAAGCGCGCGCGGCTGCGCTCGGCCCGGCGCAGCCACTGTTGGCGCGCGCGCGCCCAGCTGCTGGCGGCCGCCTGCCGGCTGCCGCCCAGCGCTCGGCGCAGTGAGATGCCGGTGGCAAAGACAAACGACATGAGCAGCACCGACAATACCAGCACCAACGCCCCGCCGCTGCCGAACGCTTCGCGCAGCACCGTGGCGAAGAACCCGCCCAGCCAGCCGCCGGCCCCGGCCACTTCGCGCTCCGGGCGCAGCCACCCGATGGCAACCGCCAGGCTGACCACCAACGCCAGACCGCCGACGCCGCGGGTTACCGGCACGCTCTCGAGCGCCTGACGAAACAGCGCCGCCGCCAGCCACAACAGCAGCAGCGGCACCAAGTAGGCTGCTAGGCCGAGTGCTTGCAGGGTGGTACTCGCCAGCCCGTATCCGACCGGACCGCCGAGGTTGCCGCTGGTGGCGCCGCGTTGATAGGAAAGGAGGCTCACGAGCGCGAAGAGTGCTGCCGCCAGCACCACCACCGCGACCACTTCGTCGAGCACCCGGGCGCCCGCCGGCTCGCTCGCCGCCGGCGGTTTCTTGCGCCGCCCGCTGCGGTTGCTCGGCGTCTGCTGACCCACGGCCGCCGGATCGGCCGTCACCATGACCCCGGCTCGTTCCTGTGCCACCTCACATCTCCATGATGAACGGTAGAATGACCGGCCGGCGGTCCAACGTGCGCGCGAAATACCGCTTGAGGGCCTTGCGGACCTCCTCCTTCACTTCTAGTGAGTCGGTACGGGACTCGGGTGTGATCTGGGCCAAGGCGTCGCGCACGACCGCCTTGGCCTGTTCGAGATACGCGCTGCCGTCTTCTTCGTAGAGGCCCCGCGTGATCAAGTCCGGCCCCGCGATCAGTTCGCCCGAATGCTGGTCGAGGGAGAGGACGGCCAACACCATGCCGTCCTGCGACAAGTGGCGGCGGTCGCGCAAGACGATGTCGCTGACATCGCCGATGCCCTTGCCGTCGACAAACACTCGCCCGCTGCCGATCGACTCGCGCACGCGCGCGCCCTCGGCCTCGAGTTCGAGCATGTTGCCGTCCTCGAGCAGGAAAGTCCGGTCTTCCGCCACGCCCATCGCCTGGGCCAGCGCCCGGTGGCGCGCCAGGTGGCGGTACTCGCCGTGCACCGGCACGAAGTAGCGCGGGCGCGTCAGCGCCACCATCAACTTGAGCTCTTCCTGGCTGGCGTGACCCGAGACGTGCACCTGCGCGCTACGGGAATGGTGCACCTGGGCGCCGCGGCGGTACATGTGGTTGGTGAGGTTGCTGATGGTCTTCTCGTTGCCCGGGATTATGCGCGAGGACAAGATGACCGCGTCGCCCGGGCGCATCTTCGCCTGCGGATGGTCATCCATGGCGATGCGAACCAACGCCGACAGGGCTTCGCCCTGGCTGCCGGTGGTGAGCACCACGAGGCGGCGCGGGTCGTGCGCGGCGATGGTGTTGCTGTCGATGAACAGCGCCGGCGGGTAGTGCAAATGGCCCAGGTCGGTGGCGATTTGGATGCTATTGGTCAGGCTGCGCCCGATCACCGCCACGCGCCGGCCGGTGCCCTGCGCCAACTCCAAGACCTGCTGCAGCCGGTGCACATGGGAGGAGAAAGTGGAGAAGAAGACCTTGCCGGCGGTATCGCGAAAGATCCGATCGATGTCGTCGCGCACCGTTCGTTCCGAGGGCGTCACGCCCTCGCGCTCGACGTTGGTGGAGTCGGAGAGCAGCAGCCACACCCCTGCCGCGCCGTATTCGCCCAAGCGTTGCAGGTCCGTGCGCCGGCCGTCGAGCGGCGTCTGGTCGAACTTGAAGTCGCCGCTGTGGATGACCGTGCCGAGCGGAGTACGGATAGCCAGCGCCACCGCGTCGACGATCGAGTGGGTGACGTGCAGCGCCTCGATGACAAACGGCCCCATCTGCCACGGCTGGCGCGGCTCGACGACGTGCAAGCGGGCAGCATCGGCAAGCCCGTGCTCGCGCAGTTTCTCGCGGATCAGCCCGGCGGACATGGCGGTGGCGTAGACCGGCACCTGCAATTCCCGCAGGGCATAGGGCAGCGCGCCGATGTGGTCCTCGTGCCCGTGGGTGATGACGAAACCGAGAAAGCGCTCGCCCAGCTGCTGCACGTAGGTGAGATCGGGGATGACCAGATCGACCCCGAGCATGTGGGTTTCGGGAAACATCAGGCCGCAGTCGATAGCGATCGCCGCCTGGCCGTATTCCAGCACCAGGCAGTTGAGCCCGATTTCCCCCAAGCCGCCCAAGGGGACCACGCGCAGCGGTCCCGCACCGCCGGTGCTCATGGCCGGCTCTCGCATGCAGGGTTCAGGGCCTGCAGATTGGGAATGGATTCGACTAGTTGAAACAAGTGATACACCCTCACCACCTCAACGCCGCCAGCAAGCAAAATCATAGTCGGGCCGGGCTGTGGAAGTCAACGAAAGCCGCAGTCGCGTTTGAGTGATCGGCGCTCGCCGAGTTCGGCCTGTAACCGGAGCTGAGTTCCTTCGCAGGCTCCAGAAGCTCGGAACCGGACACGGAGTCCGGGGCGTCTTTCGCACAGAGCGAGGCAAGCGTAGCCACGGAACTGTGTACTACGGAGAACGGTTCACCGTACTGAAAGATCGGCGCAAGGAACTGTCGCCGGGCCTGCTCGGGGCAATGCTCGTGCAATTGGGCTTGGCCCGCGAGGATCTGCGGTAGCGACAGAAGGAATTATGGAAAGGCACGAGGCTGATGAAGACCTTCGGATTTGCGTATCCAGCCAAGTACGAACGGCAGCGGAGAAGTGTACTCGTCCGGTTTCCGGATCTCCCCGCCCGGGGGCCGACGCTCATCGATTCCTCGGCAGTGCGGCCATCCTTGCTCACGCGACGATAGTTGTCTGTGCGACGAAACGATGGCCGACATTGTCGACCATGACACCAAACCCCTCGATGGTTCGCACGCCCAGCAGGATCATGTCGCCTGGTTCAGCGAAGACCACTTCGTCGGTCGTTTCGTAGCCTTCCGTCGAGAGGATTGCATAGCCAATATCGCGGGTCACTGTCTGTTGTGTGGCGGTTAGAAACGTGCGGCGGCGGCGCGGAGCGATGCCCGCTTGCGCGAGCAGGTCGGCAGGAAGCCACGTTAGCTCCGAGCCGGTGTCGACGAGCGCTTCAAGCGCCGGCGTGGCGCGCGTCTCATCCCGGGGGTTGCGGGCGATGACGTTGACTCGAAACAGGCTCATGAAGTCACCATAAGCCGCTCATTGAATCCGCGCAAGGCGACGCAGCACACCTCGAAACACCGGGGCGCTTCGGCCGAACACGCGAGAATTCCCAGCGTCACTCTGTAGCTTCCATCGCGCCTCCAGCCTAGCGCCCCCCCCCGTCCCCCCGCACCCGTTCAGCGCGTTGTTCACGGCGCGCTCACGAGTTCATCGACGCTAACGGCGCCGCCCGTGCAGCGCGCCACCGTAATGCGTGGCCGTATTCCCCGTAAAGATGTTCCCGTTCACTGTAGGCAACGACCAGTTGAACTCGATGGCTCCACCATCGGTCGCAGCGTTTGATGAGAACACGTTGTTCCTTACGAAGGGGACGATGCCGGCGGACTTTTCGCGGCGGCCGAAGAGCTTCATGCTGCGTTTTCACGATCGCGTCGCGACCATTGCGCTGTGGTGCGCCCGCGTGCCCCCTTGCGCCCCTGCGCCGCTCCGCGCGTCTCACGTCAGCGCCATCGCCTCCGTTCGCGTCTTTCGTCACCCCCGGGTGTGGCTCCGGCGTCGCATCTCTGCGCCCGATCGCCCCCGCCTTCGACCACCCCGCGCGCTTGCCATCGAACCCCTAACCGCCCTACAATCCCCATAACACGTGGGGAGCACCGTCGGTGATCAGCGGTTTAGTTCTACGGGGCCTGCCTGCCGAAGCCGCGGCGCAGGTAGGCCTTTCCGCCATCCGGCGGCAACCAGCACACCATCTCGCGCAACGCCCCATCGCGCCGGATGACGGAAAGACCCTTTTACGTTAGGCGCCCCAACCAGAACGGTGCGAGGAGAGACTGACATCCCTTGAACGAGCGCGATGCCTGACCACAACTACTTTGCGAACCTGATCTGGCAGATCGCGGACCTGCTGCGCGGCCCCTACCGCCCGCCGCAGTACGAGCGAGTCATGCTGCCCATGACGGTGCTGCGCCGTTTCGACTGCGTGCTCGCGGCGACCAAGGCGAAGGTCCTCGCCGAGCACGACCGCTCCAAGGACAAGTTCAAGGGCGAGGCGCTCGACGCTCGGCTCAACAAGGCCTCGGGCCAGCGATTCCACAACCATTCGCCGCTCGAGTTCGAGAAGCTCAAGGGCGATCCGGACCAAATCGCCCAGCACCTCGTCAGCTACATCAAGGGTTTTTCGGCGAACGTCCGCCGCATCTTCGAGTACTTCGAGGTCGAAAATGAGATCGAGAAGATGCGCGAGGCGAACATCCTTTACCTTGTGGTCTCGAAGTTCTGCGACGTGGACCTGCACCCCGACCGGGTGCCGAACGAGCAGATGGGGCTCCTCTTCGAGAACCTCATCCGTCGCTTCAACGA
>JACQVA010000265.1 GCA_016210005.1 Deltaproteobacteria bacterium
ATCGCACATCTTTCTCGACCGATTGCCTTCGCAGCGGCCCGACGATGCCGTGCTGACCGTCTGCCCGCCTGCGCCTGCGCGTGGCCGGGGCTGGGCCAAGCGGTCGCGTCGACGACTTCGCCTCTACCCTGCAGGTCACCCACCTGGCCGGCCTCAACGTCTTCCTGGTAAAAGTCGAAATCAAGGATGTACTCTCGTTTGCCAGTGCCTTCGATCTGCGCGAACCCGTGCCGGAAGGAGTACTTGCCGACCCCTGCCACCCCGGCTACCTGCTGAAAGAACCCCTCGACATCTCCGTAGACGCCGTTTGCAAGCGGAGCAACAAGATCGCGGTTCAACCAGCCAAGGATCTCTTCGCCTGTAGTCGGGAGCACGTTCACGTAGCGCAGCCCCACGCGGGTAAAGAAATCCGAGTCGATGAAACCTCTTGCCGTCTCGAGCAGCTCCAAGAGCCTCTGCTTAAACGCCCGGAATCGCGGGTACGCCCTCGTTTCCAGAGAGATCGAATGGGATCTGAGCAGAACGGTCCAGTCTCGTTGCCGTGACCGGAAGAAATACCGGGTCTGGCGCTCGACGCCCCCCGGCTGTACATCGACGTTGGCACCCCGTTCGAAATGTGGGTAGCTCTTTCGAATCGCACGCTGGAAACTCTCGGGCGGTTCCGTCTCCAGGGAAAGAACCGTGGGAAATCGGATCTCGCAGACAGCAAGTCGGATGAGATTCCTGCGGTACGTAATTCTAGCTTGTGCAGGGACGTTCAGCGGACGAGCTTTCTGTTCCTTTCCGGCCTCACCGGTCATGGCAAACCTCCCTTCCAGCTATCGCACAAAGCGCCCGGTTGTCCAATCAGAACTCTCTCGCGTCGCCGCGGGAGCAATGGGCCGTTCATGGTGTACCTCTCGCGGAGGTCTCCTGCGAAGCGTCTTGGAGATTCAACTCCAGCAGTCGGCGCAGGAGCTCCCGCCGGGCGGTGGGGCTGATGGTGTAGCGGCTTTGGCCGCGTTCGTTGTGGTGGAAGCCGTGGGCGGGGTCCAAGGCCTGAGGCCTGGCCTTCCAGGCTGGGGGGGCGGGAGTAGAACCTGGATTGTCGGTCCAGCCGTAGCAGGCGAGCACGCCGGGGGTCCGTCGCGGCGGGCTGGGCTGGGGCGCTTCACTCGACTTCCGCCGCCGAACCACGCTAGACTTCAACAGGATGAAGGCGAAGACGAAGAACCCAAAGCCCACCACGGTGAGGAGCGCGCAGTACGAATACACGGTCATCTTCGAACCGGCTGAGGAGGGTGGCTACGTGGTCACGGTCCCGGCGCTACCGGGCTTGCACACCGAGGGCGATACCTTCGAGGAAGCGCAGGCGATGGCAGCGGACGCGATCCGTTGCTACATCGAGGGCTGCCTCCTCGACGGAGAAGAAGTGCCGGTCGAGCACGGCTACGCAATCACGCAGCGCGTTCCGGTGCATGTGAGTGCCGTGAAGGCATGAGCCGACTGCCGTCGTGCACCCCAAGCGATGTCATCCGGGTGCTCGAACGCGCGGGCTGGCAGTACCGCAATGCACCGGTTCCCATCGCCGCCATAAGCACCCCACACGTCCAGGAACCGTCATCGTCCCTTCCATCGGCGCGACATGAAACGGGGCTACGATGCTCGGAATCATCAAGGACGCCGGCCTCACGATCGACGAGTTCATCGAGCTGCTCCGCTCGTAATGCTGCCCCAGTGCGCATGCGCCTGAGACAGGATGTGGCAGCGCGTCGCGCTCACTCGTCGCCTTCGATGATGCGGACGGTCTCCAGGGATCGAAGCGTGTGCAGGCCCGCCTGCGCGCGCTGTTCGAGACGCTCGACGCCTGCGTGAATCGCCACGATGACCCCACCATTTGCTCCTGGCCCGATGTCGTTCTAGGCTGCGTGGCGCGCCGCGATCGCCAGAATATCCCCGCGCTTAGCGCCGGCGCAACAACTCGCGCCGCGCCGTTGGGCTGATGGTGTAGCGGGTCTGGCCGCGCTCGTTTTGGTGGAAGCCGTGGCCGGGGTCGAGCCCGCGCTAGCAGCCTGTCGGACTTTCGGAAAAAGTCCTTTGGTTTTCTACGAAAGCAGCTCGGCATGATTCTTATCACATGAACGAAATCAATTATTTAGATGATTTTGCTAGTTCAAGTCCGACAGGCTGCTAGGCCCGTCGAAGGGTCGGTCCAGCCGTAACAGGCGTGTCCTTCCGGTGAGCATGCATAGCTCGATTTTCCCGGGGCGATCGGTTGCGACCGGGCCACCGAGACGGAGCGACGGATCAGCGGGGTGGGAACCGGCTGCGCCGCCACCGGTCAGCGCGGCGGGTCGGGGCCGGTG
>JACQVA010000266.1 GCA_016210005.1 Deltaproteobacteria bacterium
GAGACCTCTATGACGAGATCGTGTAGCGCTGGCGGGTCGTAGCGAGCCGGTGCCGTGGATTCCCGCTTTCGCGGGAATGACAAATTGCGTCCCTTTCGGGAATGACAAATTGCGTCCCTTTCGGCCATGGGCCTCGGCCTGACAGTACACGGTACTGTCAGACTGGTGAGGATTTGCCCGGTCGGCTGCACATTACCCACAGATTTGTCGCACACCCACCCGCTGGCCGAGAGCGCAGGTGCTTCGCCTTTGCGCCGGCGATGCGGTAAGGTCCGCGGCGAGCTCACACGGCCATTGAGACACGCGCCACGGGAGCAAGGGAGAGAAAGATGAGGATTCCCCGCACCGGCATCGCCAAGAACGAAGTACTCAAACAGCTGGAGGCGTTCCGCGCCCACGACACCGACTGGCGCAGCGGGCGCACTTGGGCTTACGTTTACGACCCCGGACGCGAGGCGGAAGAGGTAATCAAGCAGGCGTACATGATGTTTCTGAGCGAGAACGCACTCGACCCGACCGCCTTTCCCAGCACACTGCGGCTGGAGACGGAGTTGGTGAGCATGGCGGCGGCCCATCTCGGCGGTGGTAGCGAGGTGGTGGGCAACTTCACCAGCGGCGGCACCGAGAGCATCATGCTCGCGGTCAAGACCGCCCGCGACTATGCCCGCGCGCAGCGGCCCGAGATCCGCGAGCCCGAGATGATCCTGCCGGCCACGGCCCACGCGGCTTTTCAAAAGGCGGCGCACTACCTCTGCCTCAAGCCGGTGCGCGTACCCGTCGATACCACCACCTTCAAGGCCGACGTCGAGCAGGTGCGGCGCGCGATCACAGCCAACACCATCTTGCTGGTCGGCTCGGCGGTATCCTACGCCCACGGCGTGGTCGACCCCATCCGCGAGCTCGGCCAGCTGGCCTTGGAGCACAAGTTGTTACTGCACGTCGATGCCTGCATGGGCGGCTTCTTGCTGCCTTATTTCCGCCGCCTCGGTGCGCCCGTTCCCGACTTCGATTTCAGCGTGCCGGGAGTGACCTCGGTGTCGATGGACTTCCACAAGTACGCCTTCGCCGCCAAGGGCGCCTCGGTCATTCTCTACCGCCACAAGGCGTTGCGCCGATATCAGATTTACACTTGCGCGCAGTGGACCGGCTACACGGTGATCAATCCCACCCTCCAGAGCACCAAGTCCGGTGGCCCGCTGGCGGCGGCTTGGGCGGTGCTGCACTTCATCGGCGATGACGGCTACCTGGAAATCGCGCGCCAGGTCCTCGATGCTACGCGCCGGATCGCCGACGGCATCGAGGCAATCCCCGAGCTGCGCTTGCTCGGCCGGCCGGAGATGAATCTGATCGCCTTCACCTCGGACACGGTCAACGTCTTTCACATCATCGACGAGATGAAGACGCGCGGCTGGTACGTGCAGCCGCAGCTCGGTTTCCACGGCTCGAAGGAGAACATCCATCTCTCGATCAACCCCGCCAGCATCAAGTGGGTCGAGCCGATGCTCGCCGATTTGCGTGCCTGCGTCGAGCGGGCCAAGACGCTGCCCTCGGAGAGCATCCCCGACAGCTTGCGCCAGGCGCTGGCAACGCTCGATCCGAAAACGGTGAGCGCGGAAACCTTCGCGCAGATGTTCACCATGGCGGGCATCGAGGGCACTGGACTGCCTGAGCGCATGGCCGGTATCAGCGGCATGCTCAACGCCCTGCCGCCGGAGCTGGCCGAGCAGCTGCTCACCGAGTACTTCAACGACCTCTACCGCCAGCCGCCGCAATGAGCCGCCAGCGCGCGCTTCGCCTGCTGCTCCTCGCCCTGGCCGGCTTGGCGACCATCCTGCTCGTTCGCACCGCTCGTTTTACTTCAAAACAAGTGGCCGTAGAGCCGGCGCTGCCGCTGGCCCTAGACCGGCAAGCGCTCGCCGAGCGGCTGGCCGCAGCCCTGAGGATCGAGACGGTCTCTCATCAGGAGCAGTCGCAGATCAGCGGCGAGGCCTTCCTCGCCTTCCACCGCTACCTCGGCGAACAGTACCCGCTGGTGCACCGCCGGCTGCGGCGTGAGGTCGTCAACGGCTACTCGCTGCTCTACACCTGGGAGGGCAGCGAGCCCGGGCGCAAACCGATCATCTTGCTCTCCCACCTCGACGTTGTACCGGTGGAGCCTGGCACCGAGGCGCAGTGGAGCTACCCGCCGTTCGCGGGCCGGATCGCCGAAGGCTTCATCTGGGGCCGCGGCGCGCTCGATGACAAGTTCGGCGTGCTCGGCATTCTCGAAGCCGTCGAAGCCCTGCTCGGCAGCGGCTTTCAGCCGCGCACCACCGTATACCTCGCTTTCGGGCACGACGAGGAGCTCGGCGGCGAGCGCGGCGCACAAGAGATTGTGAACCTGTTGCAGTCGCGGGCCGTGGCGGCGGAGTACGTGCTTGATGAAGGCGGCGCGCTGCTGCGTGGTCTGCTGCCGGGACTGGCCATGCCGGTGGGCGCGATCGGGATCGCCGAGAAGGGTAGCGTCAGCATCGAGCTGAGCGCGCGCACCGAGGGCGGGCATTCGTCGGCGCCGCCGCCGCGCACTGCCGTCGGCCTGGTAAGCTCCGCCGTGCACGAGGTCGAGCGCCACCCGCTGCCGGCCGAATTGCGCGGCGCCACGCGCCAGTTGATTGAGCACATCGGCCCCGAGCTGCCGCTGTTGTACCGTGTGGTCTGTGCCAATTTGTGGCTCTTCGGCGGGGTGCTTGAACGGCTGCTGGCCAACACCCCGGCAACCAACGCCACCTTGCGCACCACCACCGCGGCCACGATCATCGCCGGCGGGGTCAAGGAGAACGTCTTGCCGGCCTCGGCGCGGGCGGTGATCAACTTCCGCATTCTGCCCGGCGACAGCGTTGCGGGCGTGCTCGAACACGTGCGCCGCGCGGTTGGTAATCCGCAGGTGAGCGTGCAAGCCCTGAGCGCCGGCCGAGAAGCCTCAGCTGAGTCACCCACCGACACCGCAGCCTTCGGCGTTTTGCGGCGCACCATCCGCGAGGTCTATCCCGAGGCGCTAGTCGCACCGTACCTGACGCTTGGCGCCACCGACGCGCGCCGTTACGTCGCGCTGACGCAGAACATCTATCGTTTCACGCCCATAGTCGGTGAGCCGAGCGACCTCGCCCGTATCCACGGTACCAACGAGCGCATTGCGCTGGAACACTACGAAGGCGCGGTGCAATTCTTCGCGCGATTGATCCAAAACTCGGGGTGAGGGCGCAAGGAGTCGTTAGCCGCTAAGGGTCAGATGAGTACAATTCGCCGCGTATGCAGCAGTTGGCGGGTATTCGCGGGTGCCGTGGTCGGTGTGCTGCTGGCGCCGCCTGCGGCGCGGGCAACTGACTACTGCGTCAGCTCGGCGGGCCGTGACGCGAACTCGGGCGAGCTGGCGGAGCGACCCATGTATTATCACGGCCCCAAGCACCCCAACGCGCTGCTGGTCGTGCGCTGAGGGGCGAGCGGCGCGGAACCTTCGGGCGTTCTTCCGCGATGGCCTTGCCGTGATGCCGGCGAAATGTGTTAAGGGATGTCAGCCAAGGCAATTGCCGTGGACCCAGGTCAGCTCACCAGGCTTGCACTCGAAGTGGCAGCCGCTCACGGCGCGATTCGGCGGTGGGTGGTAGTGATAGGCGTTGCGCTCGCCGCCTGTCGCGTGCCCGCCGACTCGGCCCAGGGCGTAGCAGAGCGTTTTGCCGACGCGCACTACGTTGAAATCAATCTGTCAGCGGCGAAGTCGCTCTGTGTAGGACCCGCCCTCGCCAAGGTCGAAGAGGAACTGCGGCTTACCGCCGGCCAGGCCATCGACGAGAATACCCGCAAACCGCGGGTGCATTACAAGCTGTTAGAGAAGCGGGAAGAGGGTGCCGGGCGCGCCAGCTTCCTCTTCGAAGGCAGTATCCGCGTCGAAGCCGCGGGCACGTTCACCCGCAAGTGGATCATCGCCACGCGCAAGGAGGGAGCGGGCTGGCGCGTTTCGAACTACGAGGAGTTCGAGTGAGGGTGGGCCGCCCGGCCTTCAGACATCGCGGACCGTAATCCCGCGGGCATGCAGCCTGTCGCGCAGCATCAACCGAAAAGCCGCATACGATTGGCCGGCAGCTTCCCACCACTCGTCCTCCGGATCGCGGACCAGCACCACGCTGAAGGGTGCGATGAGCCGCGGCGTGTAGATACGGAAGGCAATTTCGCCGGCAGCCTGGAATACCTGCCGAGGCTGTGTGATGAGATCGAGTGCCAGGGTGACGGGCGAGTCGCCGGCAGCCGGTTCATCGACCAGCGTCAGGAAGGGCAGGGCCACCTCCCACCAGCTGCCGCTGCCGGTCTGCGCGGGAATCCCGTCGGCGTAAGCGCAGATCTTGTCGGCGACTTCCGCCGCAGTGAGGAACGGCCCTTGGGGCGGTTGGCGCCGGTGCGGCGCGGCCAGCGAAACCGCGTAGTACAAGAGCGCCGGAGGCGGGGTTGTCAGTGTAAGCCCGGAAAACAATCTTGGAAGCGTCTCGGCTAGGGCCGGCTGATCGTCATGGGCGAATGCCGTGGTAGCAGCGAGGAACAGCGAGCTGGTACGGAGTTCGTCGATCGCATCGTGCCAGTGGCGCGTGAGTTCGTGGAGTTCGACCGCGGCGGCGCGTATCTCGTTCGGGCCGAGATCATTCGCGTGCAGATGACGGCGCAGGAGCTGCCCGAGCGCGCCCATGCGCGGCAGCAGCGCGGACTCGGCGCGCCCCTGCAACTGTGCGAACAGAAGCGCCGATTCATACAAGCGCGCCAGGTCGCGCATCGCCGTCTCCAAGCCGATCAGCTCCGCTGCTGTGTTCATCGCCTGCATTCTGGCTGGCGCCGGCTTGCCTCGCAATGTGCCGCGGCTGTCCGAGACTAGCGCGCGAGCCGAAGGCGGCCCGCCTGTACGGGGACAAGCACAAGCCCAGGAATTCGCTTGTTGGGCCGGGCCACGGTTGTGCAAGCACCCGGCTAGCGCCGGTGCCCAAAGATGGCTACACACTGGCGGCATGACAGCTCCGCTAGCATCGTTCATCCGCCCGAGCATCCGCGACTTGCGCGGCTACGTCCCCGGCGAGCAGCCGCACGATCGCCGGTACATCAAGCTCAATACCAACGAGAACCCCTACCCGCCGTCGCCGCGTGTCATAGAAGCCGTGCGCCGCGCCGCGTGTGAGGATCTGCGCTTGTATCCTGATCCGAGCGCCACCGAGTTGCGCTGCAAAGCGGCGGCGGTGTACGGCTTGTCACCCGCTCAGATAATCGCCGGCAACGGCTCCGACGAGCTGCTGGCTATGATCGTGCGGGCCTGCGCGGGCGCGGGCGATCACGTCGTCTATCCGATGCCAACCTATAGTTTGTACGACACACTGGTGGCGATCCAAGGTGCCGAAGCGGTGCACGTGCCGTTTGCGGAGGGTTTCGCCCTGCCGCTCGAAGCCCTGGCCGCGGCGGCGGGCCGAGTTACCTTTGTCTGCAATCCCAACGCGCCATCGGGGACGTTGACGCCGCTGGCAGTGATCGAGCAGCTCGCCCGCCGGGTGGCGGGCCTGCTGGTGGTGGACGAGGCCTACGTCGATTTTGCCCACGACAGCGCGCTGCCGCTGGTGCAGCGCTACCCCAACGTGGTGGTGCTGCGGACCTTCTCCAAGTCCTTCTCCCTCGCCGGCATGCGCATCGGTCTGGCCTTTGCCGACGAAGGCATTATCGCCGAACTCAACAAGGTCAAGGACTCGTACAACCTGAGTCGTTTGAGCTTGGTTGCGGCCACGGCGGCGCTGACCGACTACGCCTGGATGCAGGACAACGTCGCCCGCATTCGCCAAACGCGCGCGCGCTTGCTGGCGGGATTGCGCGCACTCGGTCTGGAGGTGCTGCCGAGCGAAGCCAACTTCGTGCTCGCCCGCAGCCGCGGGCGAGATATGGGCACGCTGCAGCGCCGACTGAAGGACGGCGGCATCCTGGTGCGGCACTTCGATACGCCGGAGCTGCGCGATGCGGTGCGGATCACGGTCGGCACCGACGCGGAGGTCGAGACGTTGTTGGAAACTATGGCTCCGTTGCTGGAGCGGCTGGATTGAGAACGCCGGCGCGCGGGCGCGCGCCTACTCCTCCTCGGCGCCGAACTGCTCGTCGCCGAGAGGCTCCTCTTCGCCCTCGTCCTCTTCGTCGTGTTCGCCAATTTGCGGGGCGGGGGCGGGCGGGACAGCGGGTGTGGGCTGTTCGAGGAAATCCTTCTGCTGCTTATCGAGCCGGGTGAAGAGGTAATCGCGCAGGAGGAAGACGGTGTCGCCGCCTTCGGCCATAGCGGTGTACTCGGTCTTAGTCGCTTCGGGTTGGCGACGCCCAATCAGGATCGTGCCGAGGCGCGCATCATTTGCGCCGATCAAAGCCAACGACAGGGCCGGCGGCTGCAGGCCGTAGTCGGCACGGTTGGCGGGATGATCGGCGGCGATGTCGAAGCCTTTGAGATCGTGCAAGTCGCTCAGATATTGGCTGATGGTGTTTTCCGCCGACTTGGCGTCGCCGGCCCCGTCAACCCGCCACTTCTGCTCGTCACCGCGGGTGAGCTTGACCGCCGTCCCATCGGCACGCGTGAGCTCGAGCCGGCGCACGGCCTCCTTGTCGAAGGCGAGCACGGTCTTATCGCGGAAGTCCTTCAGCTCCTTGTTGAGGTCGCGGAAGATCCACTCACTGACGGTGTAGATGGTGGGCTTCGCCGTCGATTTGACGAACAGCTCCTTCTTGTCGTTCTCTTTGCCGATCAGCAGCGTCTTCTGTTCGTCGCCCTGGGCGAGATGGAGCGTCAGGGCCAGGCGCGGAGCGTCCAAACCGTACGGCGCCAGGTCCTGCGCATCTTCGCTCGGGAAGTCGAGCGCGCGCATGGATCTGAGCGTCGAGAGCAAGGTCCGGATGGCTGACTGGTCGGCGGCATAACTGGCGGGCTGCTCGATCGCCCACTTGTCGTCCTTCTTGCTCAGCACGATATTCTGCTGGCTGCCGTGGATACCGATCTGCCGTACGTCGTCGTCCGCGAAGGCCAGGATGGTCTTGTCGCGCAGGTCCTTCGCTTGCTTGTCCATCCCCGAGCGAAAGGCGGAGGTCGTCAGGCGAATCTTCTTGTCGTCCTCGCGGCTGATGTAAGTGGAGAAGCCGACCGGGGTGTTCTTGCCTACCGTTACGGCCGGCAGCTCGCGGTCGCGCAGGCGCACCTTGATGGTCACCAGCGGGGTGTCGAGGCCGTAGACCGCGAGCTCGCTCTGGGGATTTTCCACTTCCTTCTTCACTTCGCAGTCGGCGATGGCGGTAACCAGGTTGCGCGCGGCGGTATCATCCGCGGCAGTGTCCAGCGGCTGCACCAGCCGCCAGCCACCGTCGGCCTGTTTCAGCTCGATGATGCGGTCAGCGTAGGTCAGGGTGACTTGCACGACCTCGTCGCTCTTGAACTCGAAGAGCGTCTTCTTCTGGGCTTCCTGCTCCGCCTTCTGAAACTCGACGAAATAGACGTAGGCGCCGAGGCCGAGAGCGACGAGCAGGAGAATGAGCGTGGTGCGGAAGCGCATGGGGGCGCACAAGGGCGGACAGCGCCTAGCCGGCGGCTACTCGCGCCGCCACCAGACGACCAGACCGGCCAGCAAGAGCAACTCCGGGATGACCAAGACCGAGAGGTAGAAGATCACCGTGCCCTGGTCTTGGGTGAACTGGACGCGCGAGGCCCGCACGCTCTTGGTCCGGATCGACACCAGGTCGCTCTGGCCCACTAACCAGTCGATGGTGTTGAGCAGCAGGTCGCGGTTGTAATACGTGCCTTCGAGGTTGCGGTTGTCGGCGAATTCGACGCTGCCAAAGACCGCCAGCCGGGCCTCGCCGTCACCGCTGCCCATTTCCTTGAGCTTGGCCTCGACTATGGCCGCAACTGCCACCGGGCCTTTGCGGTCGGCGGCCGGATCGAGGCTGGCCTCGCTGCGCAGGAAAAGGCCGTCGAGGTCAGTCTCAGCCCAGCTGGAGGGGCTGGTTTTCACCAGCTCGGTGACCTGCAAGCCCTTCTTGCCGGCGGTATCGGCTTGCAGCGAACGGGTCATCGGGAAGATCGTGCGCTGCTTGAAGTCGCGCGTGATCTCGTGGGGCGCGTAGGTGTTGGCCAACGGCGCCAGGCCGAGGGCCGGGCCTTGGAACAGCCGCACCACCTGATCGACGACGACGTCGTTACCGAGCTTGATGCCCCACGATGACAGCATGGTGGCGAACTGCTCGCCGCTTCGCGGCGCTATCAGGAAGACAGCGCGGCCACCCTTCTTCAAGTGCTCGTCGAGCACCTTGATCTCATGCTCGGTGTAAGGTTTCTGCGGCCCGGCGACCAGAACCACGGAGCAGTCGCCCGGGACGCCTTCCAGCGAAGCCAGCAGGATTTTCTTCACCTCGTAGTTTTCATTGGCCAGGCCGTTCTTTACGGCGGCGAAGCCGCGGGCGTCTTGTAGCTCGTCGGTATCAGGCTCGCCGTGGCCTTCGATCGCGCAGACGGTCTTCTTGGTCGTGCGCGTAACCTTGATGATGGCGTTGGTGATGTTCTCTTCGTTGGGCTGGGTGATGGTGGTGCTCTCGCCGCCGTACTCCAGGCGCACGGTGTTGTAAGCGCTCACTTTGTAGCGTTCGGCGAGCTCCGGCTGCCGGTCCGGATCGATCATCTGGTACGACAGCTTGGCGGATTGATCGCCGTAACCAGTCAGCAGGTCCCGCAGCTCCGGGTTGATGCCGCCCTCGACGAACGCCTGGATTTGCAGGTCCTTCTCCAGGTTCTTGACCACGCTGATCGACTGCGGCGACAGGCTAAATACGTGGGCCTCGGTGAGGTCGAACTTATGGTGATTGCGGGCCGAGAGGTAATTGAGCGCGGCCAGGATGACGACGAACAGCAGCGACGAGACGATCATGTTCGCGCCGTACTTGGTGGAGCGCTCGCCGACGAAGCGGCGCAGGTTTTCCACACCGGCGCTCAGGTAGGCGATCAGCGCGAATAGGCCGACCAGCCCGTGGACCCCGATGTAGAGCAAATCAAATGAGCTGCGGCCGCGGGTCAAAAACCCGGTGACGCCCGCAAACAGGAGAAGAATGACGCCGATCAGACCGAGCAAGCCATTGGAGCGCGGCACGGCTACCTCCAGCGAATCGACTCGACCGAGCGGTGGGTCAAGAACAACGCCAGCACGATCACGCTCACGAAGTAGAACAGATCCCGGGTGTCGATGACCCCCTTCACCATCTCGCCGAAGTGCTCGGTCAACGAGATGTAGCGCAGTATCGCGCCGAGGACCTCGCCGGAAGTGTCCGCAGGCCAGGAGATGATGTACAGCAGCAACAGGCTCACCAAGCAGCTGACCGCGGCGATGATCTGGTTCTCGGTGAATGACGAGGTCAGCAAACCAACGGCGATGAAGGCGGTGGCGAGCAGCAGGAGCCCGAGGTAGCCCGAGGCGACGATACCGACTTCCGGGTTGCCGTAGAGCATCAGGATCAGCGGGTAGACGGCGGTGAGGCCGACCATCAGCAGCGCGAACACGAAGGCGCCGAGAAACTTGCCGAGGACGATGGCGTTGATCGATAGCGGCGAGGTCATCAGCAGCTCATACGTGCCGCCGCGTTTCTCTTCGGCGAAGCTGCGCATGGTGATGACCGGAACCAGTATGACCAGCACCACCGACAGATTGTGTAGCAGCGGCGCGATGACGAACTCGTTGAGGTTGAGCCGAGTCATAGCCTCGGGATTGCGCAGGCTGGTGTACATGCTGAGCAGGAAATTGAAGCGCGCCAGCAGGTTAAAGAAGAACCAGCCGCCGAGCAGCAGGAAGCCGGTCAGCACCACGTAAGCAATCGGCGAGACGAAATATGAGCGTAGTTCCTTGCCGGCGATGGTCAGAACGTTCTTCACGCGCTCACCTCCGGCGCGCCGGCCGCCGCCGGCTCACTGTCTTCGGTAACCGCCCGCAGAAACACCTGTTCGAGGGAGGTCTCGCGGGTGAGCTCGCCGAGCAGCCCTTCCAGCACCACCCGCCCGCTGTTGATGATCACCACCTTCTGACACAGCTGCGAGACCTCGGGCAGAATGTGGGTGGACAGAATCACCGTGCGCTCGCGCGCCAGCTCGCGTATCAACGTGCGGATATCGATGATCTGGCGGGGGTCGAGCCCGATCGTCGGCTCATCGAGGACCAACACCGTCGGATTATGAATCAGCGCCTGCGCCAAGCCCACCCGCTGGCGATAGCCCTTTGACAAATGGCCCAGCAGCCGCCCGCAGACGTCAGTCAGGCCGCACACCTGCAGCGCGCGATCGAGTGCCTCGGGCAGCTCGCGTTTGCCGATTCCCTTGATGCGGCCGACGAACTGCAGATAGGCAACCACCGTCATGTCCCCATAGAGCGGGGGATTCTCCGGCAGGTAGCCGATGCGCTTGCGGACTTCGTACGACTCGTCGAAGATATCGAACCCCGCCACCTTCACTGTGCCCGTGGTCGCAGGCAGATAGCCGGTGATGATGCGCATGGTGGTGGTCTTGCCGGCGCCATTGGGACCGAGAAAGCCGAGGATCTGCCCGCTCTGGGCGGTGAAAGACACGTCCGCCACGGCCGTGATGTCACCGTATCGCTTCGTAAGATTCCGGACCTCAATCATCGTCGTCGGTTCTAGACGTGCCTGGCGGTCGGAGATTCAAATCTCGACACCAAAAGTGAGCGCCTCTTAATGACTCAACTCCGCTTTGTCAACTCTGCCGGGCCCGGTGTTTCGCCAGCCCCAATATGCCCGGGCTTGCTGGAGCGAACCGATTCGGGCCGGGTTGGACATGGTGCGGGGCATCTGTTACTGGCGCTCGCGTACGTCCATGCCCCGTCCATCTGCCCACGTTTTCTTGATCGACGGCAGCTCGTACATCTATCGGGCGTTCTTCGCGCTGCCGCCGCTCACCAGCCCCAGCGGGGCACCGACGAACGCGGCCTTTGGCTTCGCCAGCATGACGCTGAAATTGCTGCGCGAGGTCAAGCCGCAGTATCTCGCGGTCGTGTTTGATGCGCCCGGAGGGACGTTTCGCGATACGCTCTTTGAGGCCTACAAGGCCAACCGCCCGCGGATGCCGGATGACCTTGTGGCGCAGCTGCCGCTGGTACGTGAGGTAGTTGCTGCGCTGGGAGTGCGCTCGCTGACGATCGCGGGAGTGGAGGCGGACGATGTGATCGCGACGCTGACCGAGCGCTTTGCGCGCGCCGGAACCGATTGCGTGGTGATCACGGCCGACAAGGATCTGATGCAGCTGGTGGGACCACACGTCCGACTGTGGGACACCATGCGGGATCGCTGGACCGATGAGGCCGGGGTGCGCGAGCGCTTCGGCGTCCTGCCGAAGCAGGTCGTCGACGTCATGGCGTTGATGGGCGATAGCATCGATAACATACCCGGGGTCAAGGGTATCGGTGAGAAGACCGCGATGGCGTTGATCCAGGAGTTCGGTAGTCTCGACAGTGTGCTGGAGAGCGCCGACGAAGTCGAGCGCAGCGCTCTGCGCAACGCCAAGCGGGTGGCCGCGCTGTTGCGCGAAGGGGCGGCGGCGGCGCGCCTGAGCCGTGACTTGGCTCGGGTTCGGCGTGATGTGCCGCTGGCTCTGGCGCTCGATGAGCTGGCCTATAAGGGGCCGGATGCGCCGACGGTGCGCGCCCTCTTTCAGCGCCTTGGTTTCCAGTCGCTGCTGCGCGATATCCCGCAGCCGGCCACAACCGAATCGGTGGCTGTGCGCACACTGGCAACCGCTGCCGAGGTTGCCGGCGTATACGCCCAAGGCACGCAGGCCGGCCGTGTGGGGTTGGCGGCGCTCGGCGCGGTCCCGCCGGATGCATGGCCACCGGCACAACGGGCTGAGGCGCTGATCCTGCAAGTCGATAACGATGGGCCGTTTCGCGTTGCCCTCACCCAAGCGGACCTGATCAGCGCGACCACGCAACTACTAGCCGATCCGGCGATCGAGAAGATCGGCCATGACTTGAAGCGTGACCTGCTCCGATTCGATCCCGCCATGGTACTCGGCGGCCGGTGCTTCGACACCATGGTTGCGTCATACCTCGTCGATGCCGGCGGCACGCACCGCCTTGAGGACTTGGCCAGCGATCTGTTGGGCCGCGCGGTAACGGAGTTCCGTGCCAGCGCAGAGGGCGTGGCGGCGGGTGTGGCGCTGCTCCCGCGGTTGGCGAGCGAGCTGTCTACTCGGCTGGAGGCGCTGGGAATGACCGCGCTGTTCCGCGACATCGAGATGCCCCTGGTGCAGGTGCTGACGGCGATCGAGCGCCGTGGAGTACGGCTGGATGTCGCGGCCCTGGCGACGATGAGCCGCGAATACGAGCAGCGCCTCTCCGCGCTCGCCGCCGACATCTATGCCTTGGCCGGTGGCGAGTTCAACCTGAACTCGCCACCGCAGCTGCGCACGGTCTTGTTCGAGCGGCTCGGGCTATCGACGAAGGGCGTGCGGCGTGGCAAGACCGGCTACTCGACCGACGTCGACGTGCTCACGCGGCTGGCTGAGGCCCATCCGGTGCCGGCGAAGATCATCGAGTACCGTGGGCTGGCGAAGCTGAAGTCGACCTATATTGATGCGTTGCCGGCCGCGGTAAACCCCGCCACCGGTCGCTTGCACGCTTCCCTAAACCAGACGGTGGCAGTCACCGGCCGACTCAGCTCTAGCGATCCCAACCTGCAGAATATCCCGATCCGGGGCGAAGAAGGCCAGCGCATCCGCGCGGCCTTTATCGCGGATCCCGGCAACCTGCTGCTGGCGGCAGACTACTCGCAGATCGAGTTGCGTGTGCTGGCGCACTTGGCGGGCGACGCGGCCTTGATTGACGCCTTTCGCGCGGGTGCCGATATCCACGCCCGTACGGCTGCCGAGATGTTCGGCGTGCTGCCCGGGCTGGTGAGCGCGGACATGCGACGCGCGGCCAAGGTCATCAACTTCGGCATCATCTACGGCATGGGTGCACCCCGGGTTGCTAACGAACTCGGCATCCCGGTTGCCGAGGCACAGCGGTACATTGACCGGTACTTTACCCGCTATGCCGGCGTGCGCCGGTTTCTCGATGAGACGATTGCGAAGGCGCGGGCCAGCGGTTATGTGACCACTTTGTACGGGCGGCGGCGCGCGCTGCCGGATCTGGCCAGCCGTGATCGCGTGGTGGCGCAAGCCGCGGAACGGACCGCCACGAACACGCCGATTCAGGGCTCGGCTGCCGACATCATCAAGATGGCGATGGTGGTGGTTGACCGGCGACTGCGCGAACACGGGCTGCATGCGGCGATGATTTTGCAGGTACATGACGAACTGGTGTTCGAGGTCGCTGCCGCCGATTTGGAGCCGACCCGCGAACTCGTGCGCACGGAAATGGAGGGTGTCGTCCAGTTGGCTGTACCGCTGCGAGTCGAGATCAGCAGCGGTCCTGACTGGGCCAAGGCCCATGGCTAGTACCAGCCACCCGACCGCTCTGGCCGGCCGGCCGGTGAATAGGGCGGGAACGAGACCGTCTACAGGCGATGGGGGCAGGCCTCGTGGAACGTAGCGACCAGGAGCTCGTTCGCGAGACCCGCGCCGGAAATGCAGAGGCGTTCCGGGAGTTGGTGGAGCGCTACCAGCGCAAGGTGGCAGCCGTGGCGATGGGAATGGTGCATAACCGCGACGATGCGCTGGAGTTGACCCAGGAGACGTTCGTTAAGGCGTTCGAGAACATCGGCAAGTTCAAGGGCGAATCGAGCTTCTACACCTGGCTATATCGAATCGTGGTCAACCTCGGCATCGACTACCGGCGACGCGAGCGCCGCCACCCGACGGTGGCTCTCGACGACCAGATGCGCAACGGCGGCGAGATCCCCGAAGAACTACTCGGCAGCCCGGTGGCCGATCCCTTCCGCGAGTTCCGCTCGCACGAGATCGGCGAACGGGTCAGCCGCGCGATCAACGAGTTGACCCCTGATCACAAAGCCGTCATACTTCTGCGCGAAGTCGAGGGCCTCTCCTATGATGAAATCAGCCGCGTGATGCAGTGTTCGAAGGGCACGGTCATGAGCCGGCTGCATTACGCGCGCAAGAAGCTCCAAGACAAACTGCGGGACTGTTTGTGAGCGATGAGTACGCTTCCCCACAACCTCAAGCCGGCACGGAGGCGCGAAGGCCTCGGGGTGATGCATGACGTGTCGTGAAGTGAGCGGGTTGTTGCCGTTGTTCTTCGATGGGGAGCTCGATGCGCGCCAGATGCGGGCGGTGGCGCTGCACAGCAGCCGCTGCGCCGCCTGCGAAGACGAGGTCCGACAGCTCGAGCGGGTGCAAGAAGCGGTAGCGCTAACGATCCGGGCGCGGGTCGAAGAATTGGACTTCAGCCTGGTGTGGCCCGCGGTTGCAGCGCGGTTGCGTGTACACCGCCCGGCCTGGGGCGAGCGACTGCGCGCCTACTGGGACAACCTCGATCTGCGCTCGTGGCTGCGCGTACCGGCGCTGGCCGCGGCGGCGGCGAGCGCCGCGATCGCGATCACGTTGTGGTCGGGGCAGCCAAGCGAGGAGTCGCAGGTCGCCGAGGCCCCGCCGGTGGTCGACAACAGCGCCATCATCGACTCGCTCGATAGTAGTGCCGAAGCCGTCGCGGTGCTCAGCGAACCGGAAACCAACACCACTGTGCTCTGGATCAACGACGACAGCGACTACGGGGCAGAAGGGTTCCCGCCGTGAAGCTGAACGGGGTATTGCTGCTCGTGGCGGTGGCCGCAGCCGGCACCGTCGCTCCTTCGCCGGGCAGGGCGGGTGAAACGATTGAAGTTCGTATCGGGGCGGTGTTGGCGAGCAATTCCGGGCAAGAAATGGATCCGCGCCTAGTGGCGATGCACCGGCAGCTCCGCAGCCTGTTTCCCTATAGCTCGTATCACCTGGTGAAGGAGAAGCGCCAACGGGTGGCCACCGGGGGCAAGGTGGGATTCGAGATTCCCGGCGGGCGCTACCTCTTGGTGATACCGAAAGTGTTGAAGAACGAACGAGTATCGATGCGGGTGATGCTGATCGAAGGCACGCGCTCGGTAGTCGATACCGCTCTGACGTTACGCAATCACGGGACCTTTCTGGTAGGCGGGCCGCGGCACGAACAAGGGGTGCTGATAATCTCCATTGGGGCCGAAAGCGCGCTCGCCAACAACCCGCCGGAGACGGGCGAGACCGCGCCGGTGGCGACGCAGTGATGATCCTAGATCAGCTCTCCGCTTGGGTGCTCGGGAATACGCCGCTGGACTGGTTGGCGCAAGGCTTTCGCCTGCTACAGCTGTGGGGGCCGATTGTGTCGCTGCCAGGCTTGGCCGCCTCGGTGGGCTTGCTCGGCAGTTTGCTCGCGCTGGTCGTTCTTAGCGGTGTCGCGGTGCTGTCGTTGGGGAGTTTCCTGACTGCGGCGCTCGCGCTCTGGCTGCTGCTGAGCGAGGTATTTGGGCTGCGCGTGGAGCTGGCGCGGCCGTAAGCCGAGCGCCAGCTCCACCACCAGCCTTACGCCGGTCGCTTGTCGCGGTAATAGGCAATCAGGATATCGGCGATCTCCGGCCGCAGTACGCGGGCGTCAGGGTGTTGGCCGCCGGTCAAGGCTTCTCGGATCTTCGAACCCGATATCGTCAGCGGTTTCTCGTTCGGGTGGTTGTCCATCAG
Organism: Deltaproteobacteria bacterium; assembly: GCA_016210005.1. Classification (NCBI taxonomy): domain Bacteria; kingdom Pseudomonadati; phylum Myxococcota; class Myxococcia; species Deltaproteobacteria bacterium. Next base: position 15,719 of record JACQVA010000266.1, read on the forward strand.
CTCGACGCGGCCGGCGCTGTCGAAGTAAGCGGCGAAGCCGATGTTGCATGGGCGGATGCGCAAGTCGCCCTGCAAGCTGTTGAAGACTTCCTGGGCGTCAAAGTCGCCCCAGATCGGCTTGCCGTCATCGAAGGGGGCGTCGGCGTGCTTGCGGCCGATAACGATGTCGGTGAAACCGAGATTCTGGCGGTAGATGCCGTGCATCACCGCCTCCTTGGGTCCGCCGTACAACATCTTGATGTCGAGCCCGACCAGTTCGAAGACCTCAGTCAGGTCGTAACCGCGATCGCTCCACAGCGCCTCCTCCTTGTCGCCCTTGCCGAGCAGCTTGAGCTCGTGCAGCGCGCGGTAGCAGCGCATGCGTACGCGCGCCGGGACGTCGTCGCCCTTGAGTTCGCCGATGAGCGGATTGAGCACGACTCCGGCGAAGTAGCCGTCGCGGGTCAGCCGTTCCACGCCTGCCACCAGCGCGTACTCATGCGCGCGATGCAGCGGGTTGCGGGTCTGGAACGCCAGCGCGCGCTCCCACCGCCGCTCCGCAATCAGCGTGCGCACCTGGCGTGGGGTGAGGACAAACTCGCCGTATTCGGGATCGACCTCCTGCGGTAGTGCCCACAGTGATCCACCGACGAGCTGAGTGCGAGGATCGTCCATGATCATATGACCGCCGGGGTGATCGGCGCGGCTGGTGCCGTAGAACTTCTCGACGTGCTTGGGCTTGTCCCAGTCGAAAATGCTCGACAAGCGCACGCTGGCAATGATGGTGCCGTCGTAGACCAGCGCCGCCGAGTGCCCCACTCGCAAGCGTTTGACTTCGTCCAGGGTGGCCGGAAATGAAATCGGTGCCGTCCAGGCGTAGTGCCGAAAGCCGAAATCCAACGCGCCGTGGTCGAGCACGTAGTGCCACGTCTCTTCGTCCATCGGGCCGGTCAGCGGCGACAAGGTACCGTCGGCGATGCGATAGACGGTGGAAAGATCCGCCCGGCTCAATTCGATGCGGGGTAGAGCCGCTGCCTCCGCTAGGAACTGCTTGCGGCGTGACAGCGGGACGGTGCGCGAGACCGGGGCCTCGAGACCGCCGTGAACGGGAACTAGGTCAGGCATGCTTTCAAACTCCTTCCTTTCGTAAGTCGCTAAGCGTTGACGTCAATCCTCTTCCACCACCCGCACCTCGCAGCCGGCAAGCGCAGGTAGGCGCACATCGGCGCCGCGCGAGAGCAAGCGGCTCAGCCAGGAGCGCTTTTCCGCTACCAGCACGGCGGCGCCGACGTCGTGCGTGCGCATTACGCGCGCGCAGATGGTGCCGGGATCACCCTCCTCGATCAGCGACGTGAACCGCACCCCGGCCTTGGCGACTTGCTCGCCGAGGCTGCGCACCAGCGCCTCGGCACGCGTGCGCGCCTCGCGCGTGAGCACCTCGACGACGCGGTCGCTGACGCGGTCGCCGATGAACGCGCTGTCGAGCGACGACGCCACGCGCGCGGTTTCTGCGGGGTCGAGTACGATCAGCGCGATCAACGTGCCCCCCAGACGCTGCGCGCTGGCGATCGCCTGGTCGCGTGAGCGGCACGGCTCCACGCCCGGCGGAATCATCAACAGAACATTCGGCATGGCACGCTCCTTCTACGGCGTAATGCCGAGCAAGGGCCAGTACCAGCTGGCCAAGAGGTTGAACAACAGCAACGAGATCGAGGTCAGAACCAGCCCGGGCACAAACATGTCGCGCGTGCGTAGAAAGCCCGAGGAATAAGCGATGGCGTTAGCCGGCGTGCCGATCGGTAACGTAAACGCCAAGCCCGCCGGTACCGCCACCACCAGCGCCATGATGCGCGGCTCCATGTTGAACTGGGCGGCTATCGCCAGGCTCACCGGCATCACGATCGCCACGGCAGCGGAGTTGCTCATCACTTCGGTCAATAGAATGGCGGCGGCCGATACCAGGAACATCACACTGGTCGGCCCCGAGGCCCACTGCGAGATGATGTGGTCGGCGAGCCAAGTCGAGGCGCCGCTGCGGTTGAGCGCCGAACCAAGACAAATCGCGCCGCCGTACATCAGGATCAAGCCCCAGTTGACGTAGCGCTCGATGTCGCGCCACTGTACCAAGTTGAGCCCGAAGAGCACCACCACTGCCACCAGCGCGATGTTGGCGAGGCCGAATTCCTCGCCGAGAACGATCCAAGCCGCGATCGTGAGCGCCATCACCCCGCCCGTCAGACGCTCCTGAAAACTGGCCCGCCCCATGGCGAGCAGCTTCTCCTCCACCGCGTGCTGAGCGGCGGATACGTCGCTCACGTCGATCGCGAAGAAGAGACGCAACAGCAGCCACCCGACGACGAACAGCAAGAGCACCAGCGGAGCGGTCGCCGCGCTCCACTCGGCGAACGAAATCGTCTGGCCGCTGACCTCGCGCAAGATCCCGAGCGCGAGGGGGGCGCGCGCCCCGCCCAGCAGCGTGGCCACGCCGCCGATGGTGGTGCCCCAGGCCATCGCCAGGAACAAAGCGCGGGCGTACTGGCTGCGCCCGCGGGTGAGGCGCAGCACGCCCGCGATCTCAACGATGATCGGAAAGGTCATCGCCGCGACCGCGTGCTCGGACATGACCAGCGACATCGCCCCGTTGATCAGGAATACGCCGCCAAGCAAGGCCGGCGGCTTGCCGCCGAAGCGGCGCAGGATGGCAAGTGCCAAACGCGTGGAAAGCCCGGCCTTCATCATGGCTGCGGCTAGAATGAAGGCCCCGAGGATGAAGAACACCGCCTCGTTGCCAAACAGCGCGTACGCATCTCTGCTCGTGAGCACGCCCGTTAGCGGCAGCAGCACGATTGCCAGCAGACTGGTGATCATGGTCGGCAAGACATTGAGCACCCAGTAGAAGATGCAAAGAACGAACACCGCCAGCGCCTTGAGCCCGGCTGGGCTGAGGCCGTCCTGGTGACCGAGTTGCAGCGTCAGCCAGTACAGCAGCGCGCCCACTGCCAGCAGCAGCAAGCGGCGACCGCGCATCAGCACAATGATCCACAGCGGTCGCCGGTCGACCTCAACTTCGCGGGGCATTGTGGAGCATCCTCACAAGCGGGAGGAGTCGAACGAGTCGCTGACAGTGCGCACGCGCAAGCGGCGGCGCAGGCGCGCCAGGTTGCGGGCGGTCAAGTTGCCGAGTCGAGAGCGGTAGAACTGCTGCGTGACGCTCAACCGCACCTCCTCGGCGACAAAGAAGCGAGCTTCCAGCGGGGTAACCCCGAAACTCAGCTCCTGCACCCAGTCCATGTTGATCTTGGCATCGCGGACCGCATGAAACAGGTGCGCGAACAACGGCGCGATCTCTGCCAGCCGCGGTTGTGCCGGCTGGCCGGCGCGCGCCAGTGACAGCACCGGCAACACCCCAGCGCGGGTTAGTTGGTTCATGCCGTCAATCGTGGACTCGCTCGGTTCGGCGCCGACCAGCAAGTCACTCCACACTGTGCCGCTCGGGAAGATGGTCGCGGCGTAGGCAAGGGCCTCGTAGTAACGGGCCTGGCCGCAGCGCGCCACCCGCCCCGGGCACAGTGGTAGCAGCCGCTGCGGGTCGTGAATCTCGATGCCGTAGCTGAGGGCGTCAACTCCCATGGCGTAGGTGCGGTCGATCCAGCGATTGGTTTGCGGCGGATGCACCTGGACCGCGACGAAGGTATCGAAGTGCCGTTTCACCGCGCTGATGTACGGCTCGAGGGCGGCTACGCCGCCGTCCTCGCTGTCGCTGCCGCCGCCATTGAAGAGGACATACTCGACCGCGCCCTCGGCCAGCGCAGCGCGTATGGTTTGGATCACCTCGGCCACCGGGCGCGGGCTGAGCGCGGCGGCGGCGGTCCCTGCACAGAAGCGGCAAGGGCTGTGGCGCAGGCTGAAGCCACACGCTTCCACCGGGCTGAGCGCAATGAAGTTGCCGAACACGGTGGCGATCTCGCGCATCGGTGTGCCCCGCAGGGTGTGCTTGCCATAAAACTGCGGCGGCGGAATCACGCGCACGTCCACGCGCTCGCCCGCTGCCTCGCCGCCGCGGTGGAGGAAGAACCGCGCAGCCTCACAGCCGAGTTGGTACCGCCCCTGATCCCTCTGAGCCCCGTTGCGCTTGCCGACCGGGGCATCGACCACGACGTCTTCCGGCAGCAATAACTCCAACGCCGGCGTCTGCCCTAGCGGCACCGCCAGGCCTGGGCGTATCTCGGGGCGGGTGCACACCGCGGCATCGAGGTCGATGCCCTCGAGTGCCAACTCCACCTTGAGGTAGCCGGGATTGGGAGCGCTCATGCGCGCGCTCCCCCGCCGCACACCGCGCAAGCAGCGTTCTTCGGCAAGGGCGTGGAGTGAACCGCGCCGCGCGCAACGTCAAACGACAAGAGTCGGCCGTACAGCGGCTCCCCGACTTCGAGCACACACTTCAGTGCCTCCGCCGCCTGCAAGGTGCCGAGCAGGTCGGCGGCAACTTCGCGCAGCGGTGAATCGGCCGCCTCGTGTGGGAGAGGCGAGACGATGCAGGCATAGCACGGCACCCCGCGCAGGTGGCCGGCGAAGGTCGTGATGCAGACCTCGTCGCCAGCCGCAGTTCCCGCGACGAGTGGGATGCCCAGTGCGACGCAGGCGCGGTTGAGGGCGGCGCGTAGTTCGCCGCTCTCGCCGCCGTCAATGACGGCCTGGTATGGCCGCAACGAGTCTTGCAGAGCCGGTGCATCACTACAATTTGTTAGCGAAACAACGGTGGTGTCGGGGTTGGTCACGGCGATCGCAGCGCGGGCACAGGCGCTGGTTGTCAGGTTCATCAACCCCAGTCGGCCGGCGCCGGCGGCAACTAAGTAGGGCAGGGCCGGGGCCTCGCCCCGGGCCGCCACCACCGCCAGCGCCGTCGCCAGGAGGCGTTGCTGGCCGCGGGCGCCGATCTCCGGGAGGACGATTTGGCGGCTGTAGCGTTCGATTTGTACATCGCTGAGTTTGGCGGTCTGCTCGGCCTGCACCGCACCTCTGCGGCAGGGTGGATAACTGAGGTGGGTCGTCGTGCGCCCCGGCGGCGTAGCGCTTGCCGTGCGGATCATGTTTGCCGGGCCGCCCGGCGGTGGTAGGCTCGCCAGCCAATCCACAGGCTGGTGCTGAGGTAGCGGTCGCCGAAGTCGGGAAAGATCACCACGATCGTGCCCTCGTCCAGCTCGGCTGCGACGTGCAAGGCCGCCCACATCGCGGCGCCGGAGGACTGTCCCACCACCAGCCCCTCCTCTGCCCCCAGCCGGTACACGGTGTCGTAGGCGACCTCAGTGCCGACATTGATTTTGCGATCGAGTTCTTCCTCGCGGTAGATGCCGGGCACGATCGAGCTGGCCATGTGTTTGAGCCCTTCGAGCCCGTGAAAAGAGTCGTCGGGTTCGACCGCAATCACTTGCACCTGCGGGTTGCGGCTCTTCAGGTAACGGCCCGTGCCCATCACCGTACCGCCGGTGCCGATGCCGGCGACGAAGTGGGTGACACTTCCGCCGGTGGCATGCCAAATCTCGGGGCCGGTGGAGTCGAAGTGGGCCTGCGGGTTCTGCGGATTGAAGTACTGGTCGGGTTTGAAGTAGCGCGCCGGGTCGTCGGCTAACATCTGGCGGCACAGGCGGATCGCGCCGTCCGAACCTTCGAGCGGGTCGCTGAAATGGATGCGAGCACCAAAGGCGCCGATGATCTTCTTACGTTCAAGGCTGACGTTGGCCGGCACCACTAGCTCAACCGGGTAACCGAGCACGGCGCCGATCATCGCCAAGGCGATACCGGTGTTGCCCGAGGTCGAGTCGAGGATGACTTTGCCGGATGCGAGTTTGCCTGAGCGAAGGCCCTCGCGCACCATCCACAGGGCTGGTCGATCCTTCACCGAGCCGCCCGGATTGAAGCCTTCGAGCTTGGCGTAGATTCTTACCGCGGGCGAGATCGCGCGGCCGGCCTTGGTGCGGAAATGCTGCGGCAGCCGGCTCAGCTCCACCAGCGGTGTGTTGCCGATGAGATCGAGCGCCGACAACGCCCGGCGGCGCTCGCGCAACTCGTTGCCGGTGGTGGCCGGCCCATCGGCTGCCGGCTCAAGCGGCATTACGCCCCCCGGCGATCGCCGGCACGATCGAGACTTCGTCCCCGTCTTTCACGGGGGTGTCGAGATTGCTGAGGAAGCGGATGTCGTCACCATTGATGTAGATGTTGACGAAGCGGCGCACCTGGCCGTCGGCATCACACAGGCGCTCCTTGATGCCCGGGTGATTACGTTCGAGATGATCAACCACCGCGCCGACCGTGGCGCCGTCGGTGCCGACCTCGTCGGCGCCGTTGGTGAACCGCCGCAGCGGTGTGGGAATACGAACCAGAACGCTCATCGATAGCTCCTTCCGTGTGGCCTCTACTGTACTCACGCACGCGCGCGTTTGGCCGCGGGCGCATGTTCGATTTGGTGATAGAGTTTATCGAACTCGGACAACCGAGCGTCGATGGTAGACGGCTGTTCGACGGCGTCGCGCACCGCCTCGAGCGTCTTGTAGCCGTTGCCGGTAACGCTGATGACGATGGACTCGTCACGTGGGATGCGGCCCTGCTCGATCAGCTTCTTGGCCACGGCCACGGTGGTGCCGCCCGCGGGTTCGGTGAAGATGCCCTCGGTGCGGGCAAGTAAGCGGATCGCGTCGACGATTTCCGCGTCGGTGGCGGACTCGCCCCAGCCGCCCGACTCGCGCACGGCCTGCAGCACGTAGTAGCCATCGGCGGGATTGCCGATAGCAATCGACTTGGCAATGGTGTTCGGCTTCACCGGCGTGATCAGATCCGCGCCCCGGTGCAGCGCTTGCACCACCGGTGCGCAGCCGGCGGCTTGCGCGCTGTAAATTTTGAACGGCGTTGGCTGCACCAGACCGACCTGGGCGAATTCATGAAACGCCTTGGCCACCTTCGGCAGGATGGTGCCGCCGGCGGTGGGCACGACGATGTGCTGGGGCAGCCGCCAGCCGAGTTGCTCGGCGACTTCGAAGCCGTAGGTTTTGGCGCCCTCGGTGTAGTACGGGCGGAGGTTGATGTTCACGAATGCCCAGCCGTACTTGTCGGCGATCTCGCTACAGAGGCGATTGACGTCGTCGTAGTTGCCGCGGATCGCCACCGTACGCGGGCCGTAAATGGCCGAGCCGACCACTTTGCCGGCTTCGAGATCGTGGGGAATGAAGATGAAGCAGTTCAGGCCCGCGCGCGCCGCGTGCGCCGACACGCTGTTGGCCAGATTGCCGGTCGAGGCACAGGAGACGGTATCGAAGCCGAACTCGATGGCTTTGGAGATGGCGATCGAAACCACGCGGTCCTTGTACGAGAAGGTGGGGTGGTTAACCGAGTCGTCCTTGACGTACAGCTCCTTTACCCCGAGCACGGCCGCCAGGCGGTCGGCGCGGACCAGCGGGGTGAAGCCAGAGTGCAGCCCGATGCGGGGTTCGCCGCTGATCGGCAGCAACTCACGGTAGCGCCAGACGTTGCGCGGGCGTTGCTCGATGATCGCCCGGCTCAAACTGCGGGCGATCGCTGAGTAGTCGTAGGTAACCTCGAGCGGGCCAAAGCAGGTGTCGCACACGTGCAGCGGTTCGATGGGATAGCTTTGCCCGCACTCGCGGCATCGCAAGCCAAGTACTGCGGTCATGGTCACTCCTTCTTGCGCCGAAGCTCAGGCGGCACCAGCGTGCTCCGCCAGTAGCGAAATCGTCGGCTGTTCCCCGCACAGCGGGCAAGCCGCGCTGCGGTGCAAGTTGATGGTGCGCCAGCGTGAGCTGAGCGCGTCGAATGTAAGCAGGCGATCGGTGAGCAGATCTGTGCTGCCCATCAGATACTTGATTGCTTCCGCGGCCTGGATGACTCCGAGCGCGCCCGCCACCATGCCGACAATGCCGGCCTCCTGGCAGGTGGCAATCTCGCCCGCCGGTGGTGGCGAGGGAAACAGGCAGCGATAGCAAGCTGAGCGGCGGGGCAGCACGGTCATGGTCTGACCGCGAAAGCCGAGAATGCCGGCGTGGGAGTATGGCTTCCCAGCCAGCACGGCCCCATCGTTGATCAGGAACTTGGCGCCGGCGTTATCGGTGCCGTCGATGACGAAATCGAACTCGGCGAAGCGGCCGGCGAGGTTGTCGGCCGTCAACCGCTCCTTGAAGGTACGAACGTTAACTTCCGGGTTTATCGAAAGTATCTTGTCGCGGGCCGACTCAACTTTAGGGCGCCCGAGGTCGGCATCGCCGTGGAGGATCTGGCGCTGGAGGTTGGATAGTTCGACCGCGTCGCCATCCATCAAGCCGACGGTACCAACCCCGGCTCGGGCCAATGCCGCTGTTGCGGGGCAGCCTAAGCCGCCGACGCCGACGACGAGTACCCGGCCAGCCCGCAAACGCTCCCGAGCGAGTGAGCCGGTGGTCGCGATTGGCGCTCTCGCCACCGTTGGCTTCCCCGCTATTGCCTGCTGCGCACGCATCGTTCGCTCGCGTCCCAAAAAAAACCTCTTCCCCGGGGAAAGGAAGAGGCTGTTTCAGTCTCTCACCTTATCTCTCCGGGCTCCCTACAGAAGACCCAGCTGGAGTTAGCACCAGCGCCCCGGCTTTCGCCCGGACCGGTTGCTGTGGCATCGACGGGCCAGTCCCTCCGCCACTCTGGATAAGGTATATGTTTCTCGGTGTCTTCTCTCGCGGCGAAGCTACGTGAATTGCCCTGGTGAGTCAACCGAAATCCCGCCGTCCCGCATAGGGGCGAGGTGTTGTGTTCCCTTTGAATTGCGTCGGTGCGCCCGCTACCGTGGTGGCGTAGCGAGAGAGGAGACCGCGATGGAGCTGATACCGAGGCTGAAGCCGGCACTCGCAGCCTTTTGCCGGCGCGGCGGGATGGGACCGGATCCGTTGGCGGCGCAATGGCGCGAGCGCCGCGCTGAGTGGTCGCTGTTCGCACGCTGCCTGTCGGAAGCCGAGATTGAAGCGCTGCGGCCGTACATCTTTGCATACGAGCGCTTGCCGGATGCCCCTGGGGATGAGCCCATTCCGGTTTACAACTTCATCGCCGGGGAGTGGCGCAAGGCGGCTGAGGCGGTGGATATGCCGGCGTTGTTCGACCGGCGCGTGCGGCTGAGTCGCCTGCCGCGCTCGCAGGCCGCCGAGGTGGAAGGCGCGCTCGCCGCCGGATACTCCTATTGGCAGAGCCTGGCGTGGGCAGAGGAGACGCTGCAATACCGCAAATGGGTGGTGAAGAACTTCTCGCGCATCCTGCACTACTACGAAGAAGCCTGCCTCAGGGAAATTCGGCAGCAGATCCCGAAGACGCGCCTCGAAGCTCAGAAGGATTTCTGGGAGGCCAAGCGGGCCGCGGACCATCTCGAAGGCGCGGCCGACAAGGCCATGCTGGCAGAGTTGCTGCCGCCGATGGTCGACGGGCACACGTATTGGAAGAACTCCTTCTTGCCGGCCGGCTTGTGCGTGTTGCTGACACCGATGAACTTCATCTACGGCATCCCGGTCATTCAAATTCTGGGGTGTTATCTGGCCGGCTCGCCATTTGTGTTCAAAGGGCATCCGTTCGCCGGCATCACCAACACCAGCTTGATTCGCATGCTACTTGCAGCCGGCGCCGCTCCGGGGGCGGTGCAGAAGATCGAGGGGTTTGGCAAGGACATCGCTGCCCTGCCGATCGATCCCCGCGTGGCGGTGGCGTCGGTGACCGGCAGCGAGGAAACCGCGAAGTCGATTCAACGCGGCCGCGGTATCCGGCCCCTGCGCTTTGAGGGCGGTGGCTGCAATTGGGCGTGGATAGACGATGGCTTCGGTGACACCGAGCTGCAGCGCATTGCGGAGCGCTTGACGTATTCGAAGTTGGCACTGTCGAGCCACAAGTGCACGGGCCTGCACGGCGTTGCCGGTTCGGAAGCGGTGGTGCGCCAGCTGGAACCGCTCTTCGATGCGGAGTTCGGCAAGTGGACCATCGAGGATCCGCGCCGCACGGCGAGCACTACGGTCATCGGGCCATGCATGGTGCACCGCGCCGGCAACGGCGAGCAGATCGTCGCTGCCGCGCAGCGGGCGGGATGCCGAATCGTACGCGCCGGGGGCACGCTGGCAGACACCGACTACGCCCGCAACGCGGAGGTACTCAGCCCGGCCATTATTGGCGGCATCACCCCGGGGTTGCAGCTCACCATCAATTGGGACGGCCGCGGGCCACGCACGTTTGTCCTGGCAACCACCGAATTGTTCCTGCCCGTGCTGGTGACGATGGTGGCCGACTTCGAGTCTTTCCTGCGTTTCAGCCTGTGGCAGAACCCGCACGATCTCGCCACGGTCTTTTACACCCGCGACGATCGCAAGTTGCAGCGCGCCCGGCGCGTCGTCGCCGGCATGCACAAGGAGAACGACGGCACCGACTCGGCGCTGGAGTGGGAGGCCTTCGGCGCCAGCGGCGTGGGCGAGAGCGGCAACAGCAGCGTCGGCGACGCCGCTTCCACTATTCGTATGTTCTGCCGTGAGCAGAAGGGACGGCATGTGCTGCTCTGAAGATTCAGAGACAGGCCGCGGCAATAGCGTGACGGGAAGTGACGCTACTAAGCCTTGAGGTTTCGAGCCGCACAGCGTCCGCTAAAGCGCCCACGGTTCTTGCGGTGGCTTTCAAGGGTGGCGCCGCCCGGTACGAAATGCGCTAGGGCTTTTGCGGTATGAAACCGCAGAGGCGATGGCTGGCCGTGAGTCTGATGCTGGTGGTGCTCAACTCGGTCGCGCATGCGGCGACGTACTACGTCGATCCGGCTGGTAGCGATGCGGCCGCCGGCAGCGCCTTGGCGCCATGGCGGACTATTCAACACGCGGCCACGGTCGCCGGCAGCGGCGATACGGTGGTGGTGCAGCCCGGCGTTTACATTGAATCCGTGTTGCTGACGGTTTCGGGGGCGCCCGGGCTGCCGATCACTTTTCAAGCCGTCGCCGGAGCGATTCTCGAGAGCCCCGACCCGAGCGCCAGCCTGTCCGCATTCGACGTGCGTCCGGGGGTCGGCGATCTGGTGCTCGACGGGTTCGAGGCGCGCGGGGGTTTTCACGAGACGATTTTCATTCGGGCCGGGGCGCACGATGTCGCCGTGCGCAACTGCCGCGTGTACGGCAACCGCGTCGGCATCTGGGTGGATGCCGCCACCGATGTCGAGATCAGCGATTGCCAGGTGCACGACAACACCGCCTTGGGAATCCGCGTCTCGGGCACCAGCCAGTTCGTAACGATTCGGGATACCCGGAGCTTAAACAACAGCGACGGGTTGGCCTGTGCGGGTGGAGCCGACGGCGTGAGCATCGAAGAGACGGCGTCGCGGATCACACTGATCGCGGTGGAGGCATCAGGCAACAGCCAGGACGGGTTCGACCTTCAGGGCGACCTAATCACGGCGCAACGGTGTACGAGTCGGAACAACCTATGTGCGGGAATCAAAATCGGCCAGAACGCCAGGCTCGACAACTCCCTGGTGGTGGGCAACACGACGGGCATTGCTACGCGATCGTATTTCAACGTCGTGACTACCGTCGAAATCGTGAACTCGACAGTCGCGGACAACCTCGGTATCCAGATGCATTTCAAGGATGCCGCCGGGGCGGGTCTGACGCCGGAGCCGTACAACGTGGTGGTCCGTAACGTCATTGTCTCCGGTCCCGGCAAGGCGATGGAGGTGGCACCGGCCGTCGTCCTGACAGAGGACCACAACCTGCTCTTTCGCGAAGATACGACCAGCGGCTTGATCGTGCGCCACATCAGCGATGTCCTAGAGCGCCGCTACACCGGCCAGGAAATCAATGCCGGTGTCTGGACGACCGAGAGCGGACAGGGCATCGGCACGTGGGCAATTAAGCCGGACTTCGCGGGCACGCCTGACTATCGTGTGGCGGCGGACAGCGTAGCTGTAGGTGGAGGTGACCTCGCCGGAGCGCCCGCTGACGATCGCAACGGTGGCCCGCGGCCGCAGGGCACCGGCATCGATATCGGCCCGGACGAAATGGCCGAAGCGAGCAGCAACCGCCGGCCGTGGGCAGACCCCGGGCCAGATCGGAGCACGGTGGTCGGGTCGAACGTGAACTTCACAGGATACGGCTCTGGCGATCCCGACGGGGACCTCCTCACCTACACGTGGGACTTCGGCGACGGCAGCCCGGGCGCGGCCGGTTATGCCGTGCAGCATGCGTACGCGGCGCCGGGTACCTACAACGTGACCTTGGCCGTGTCCGATGGCAGCCTGAGCCGGTCGCGGACCGCAGCCGTCGGCGTGGCAGCGGTGCCGCCGACCGCGACTCCCACAAGTAACCCGACGCCCACCGCAACTTCTGCGGTGCATGACTCAGTTGTGGCACCACTGCGGCCGCTCAGCGTGTGGCTGCGTGCTGGGGTGATGTCCGTAACGAAGTCCGTGCGTGTCACCGTTGCCAATGCGGACGTGGCGCCGGTGGCGGAGACTCCTGGCCACGAAATCAGCCTCCTCGTCGATGCCAGCGCGTGCCCGGCAGGGCTTGTCAGCGGCGGGCCGGATTTTTCGAGCCGCGAGGCCGGAGAACAAGCACAGATCGTGTTGCCCGGAGGACGGCGCGCGGCTGCCGTTGTGACACTGTCGATTCAGGCTAGTTCATTCACTTCTCCCGGCGGAAGAGCCCCGCACCGCTGCCGGCTGCTCTTCACGGCGACCGGACCAGGATCGGATCCGAGCCCGGAAAACAATGCCGCCGAGCTGGAGATCAACGTGATCGACGCGAACGATGGTTCGGCAGAGCAGGTGCCCGACTCGGCACTAGCGAGTATCGCACCGGTCTCGATCAGGTTGCTGAAGGGGCAATCTCAGGCCGAGAGAGCGGTATGGGTCACGGTGACGAACACGGATCCCGCCGGATCGGCGGATCATCCGATCTCGCTAGTGGTGCGCGATGGCAGCTGTCCCCCAGGAGTCGTCGGCGGCATCGATCTTAGCTCGACCAAAGCCGGCGTTCAGAGCACGGCCGTACTGCCACCGGGCGGTCGAGCGATGGGGCGATTGACTTTGTCTGTCGGAGCCGCCAGCTTCGCGGCGCTCAACGCCCTGTCGCCGGCGCGTTGCGAAGCCGAAGTGGAAGTAATCGACAGCAGCGACACGGAGGCGGCGAACAACACCACGACCTTCGCCATCGACGTGATCGACGGCAACGACTTCTGAGTCGTACCGCCGACTGGCTACGTTGGAAGCCGGCGTCAGGTGCGCCGGTGCACCATCGCGGTGGCGGCTTGATCGGTAGGCAACAAGAGTAGTTCCTCGACGTTCACCGACGGTGGACGGGTCGCGCACCACACGACCGCCTCGGCGACGTCCTCGGCGCGCAGCGGGCGGGTGCCTTCATACACTTTGGTGGCTCGCGCGCGGTCGCCGTGGAAGCGCACCTCGCTGAACTCGGTCGGCACCAGTCCGGGAGCCACCTCGGTGACGCGGATACCGGTGCCGTGCAGATCGAGGCGCATGGCCTTGTTCAAGGTGCGCACGGCCGCTTTGCTGGCGCAGTAGACATTGCCGCGCTGATAGGTTTCGTGCCCCGCCAGCGAGCCGATGTTGATCACGTGGCCCCGCCCGCGCGCCACCATTCCCGGCAGCACGGCGCGGGTGACGTAGAGCAGTCCCTTGACGTTGGTGTCGATCATCTCGTCCCAGTCGTCTTGCGAGCCTTCGTGAATCGGATCGAGGCCACGCGACAGGCCGGCGTTGTTGACCAACACCTCGATCGCGTCGAACGGAACCGGGAGTGCACTGAACGCACGGTGCACGGCGCCGCGGTCGCGCACGTCGAGTTCGAGCAGATGACTGGGAACCGCCAACTCAGCGGCCAGCACGCGCAAGCGCTCAACGCGACGCGCTGCCAGTACCAGTTGGTGGCCGTCGCGCGCGAAGGCCCGGGCGGTGGCCGTGCCGATACCACTCGAAGCCCCGGTGATGCAGACGATCATCGCCATCTCTCCGTCGTGCAGCACCTGTCCGCGGCAAGCTCCCGGCGCCGAAGTGCAGTGTTTACGCTCGCCGCGCCACCGAGGTGAGAGCCAGCGTTGCCGCAACGTAACACGCAAAGCCAGTCCAGAACGCGGCCGCGATGCCCCAGGTCAGGGCGATCACCAACGCCAACACCGACGCACACACCGAGGTGGCACCGTTGATGCCCCAGAGCCACGGGGTAATGGCCGCCGAGTGGGCCGACGCCAGCTGCATACCGAGCGGGAAAGCCATCCCCATGAAGAATCCGAGGGGCAGTAGGATCGCCGTCGCCGCAACGATGCGAACCGCCGTGCTCGACTCCTGCAACCAGGTGATCGCCGACGGCGTCAGCAGTCCGAAGATGATCAGCACCGCCAGCAGCAGACCCAAGCGCAGTGCCGGCGAGGTGACGGCGCCGGGGGCTCTACCCAACTGGGTCGCGTAGCTGCCCAGGCCGCTGGAAAGCAGCAGTGAGAACAGCACCACCGACAAGCCGTACGTGGGGTGGCCGAGAAACACGATCAGCCGCTGCATCTGCGAGATCTCGATCAGCATGAAGCCGACGCCGATGGCGGCAAAGAAGACGAAGAAGGGGAACGCCCCGCGCAATGCCCCACGCTCGGTGGTCAGTAGTAACGGCACGATGACACAAGCCAACGTCAACACGGTCACGACGACGAACAGGGTCGCCAGAATGAACATGGCCTTCATGTTGAAGCTAACTTCGCCGTGCTGCCACAATTCCCGACGCAGCAGGTCGCGCGAGCGCAACATGTGAAAAAAGAACGGGCTATCATCGGTCGGCGCGCTGACATTGAGCGGGAACTTGGCCACGACACCGTCCGGATCGCGGCCCGTGGCGAGCGCGGTGAAGATCGGATCGAGCGCTTGGCGCGGGCTCAGAACGACCTCGAATTGCATCTCCTGCGCCACCTGCTCGACCCGCTCCAAATCCGCGGTCGAGAAGGGCTCGCGCCCGACGAGGATCGTGCCCACGCCGTTGCGCCCGGCACCGCGCATCATGCGCCGGACGATGATCACATGTTGCCGAGGGTCATTCACCCGCAGCTGCTTGAGGGCGGCCATGGCCAGGGAAGTCAAGCGGTACACCTCACCCGGCCGGTCGCGGAAATACCAGCGCGAGAACGTCAGCACACCGCTCGAGTTCAGCCGCTCCAGGAACAGCTTCCAGGCCTCCTCGGTATAAAGCGAATTCTCGGTGAAAACGAAGGCGCCGGCAGCAGTGGCCGCCCAGGTGTCGATCAGCGACACCTGGATGATATCGAAACGTTCGCGCTGGCGAGCGACGTAGCTGCGGGCTTCGTCGTTCACGAAGGTAACCGCCGGATTACGGTCGAGGTGACCGGTGAAGTCACCGAAAGTTCCATTGACGGCGGCGATGATGTCGGGGTTGATCTCCACCCCTACGACCGCACGCTGGCGAAAGGCCAGCGCCGAGAGTAGGTCGCGCCCGCCCCCGGTGCCGACCACCAGCACCTTGGCATTCGGCCGAATGTAATGCACCAGGTTGGTGACGTCGTACTTCAGGTGCTCGATGTCGCCAAGGTCGCCGGAAAACTTGGTCAGCGGCGTACCGGCGGTGGCGTCGATGTTCATCAGCATCTGGTGCACCTTGCGCTCGGTGGGATAGGTGTAGCTCAGCCCCCACCCGAAGGGTGCTTCAAGACGTTCCGGGTCACCGAAAACGGCGACGCGGGAAAACGAGTTCCACTTATCGTACAGCGGTTTTTCCTCCACCTGGCCCTTGACGTACGCCAATCGCAGCAGCGGGGTTTGCCGGGCACTCAAGATCGCTCCCCCGACCGCGGTCAACGCCAGCAGCAAGCTGACGGCGCCGGCGAGGCGAACTCGCCGGGCAGAGGCGCTGCCCACCGCAAACAACACGCTGCCGAGCGCGGCCAACAGCGCCACTATCACCACCGCCGTGGGTCCGTCGGTTATCCGCAGGATGTAGATGAACAGTACGCAACCGAGCGCGGCCCCGAGCAGGTCCGCTGCGTACAAGCGGTTGACGTGCGCCGGAAAGCGCGTCAGCGCCAGGCACACCGCGATGCCGCTGAAGACAAAGGGCACCGCGATGACGACGTAAGTCAGAGCCACGGAGTAGATGCCGAGGAGTGAGACGTTGGGAGCGAAGGGAATCGCCAGGTGGGTCAGAAAGCTGAAAATCACCGTCAGCGCGAACAGCAAGGAGACGTTCGCCAGCTGCTCCCCCACCCGGCTCTCGGTAAAATACGCCGGGCGCAAATAGACGATGATCGCACCCACGGTCATGCCGAACATGGCCACGGAGACGGCCATGAAGGCAAAGTGATACCACATCGTCACGCTGAAAATACGGGTGAGTAGCAGCTCATACAGCAGCGTCGCCAGTGTCACCATGAACAAACCGGCGTAGGTCGTTGGCCGAACTGCAACCATAGGTACTCGCTCCTGAACCATAGATGAGACTTCGAACCAAGGGTGGGCGCGCGCAAATCCTTCGGCCCTCCTGTAGCCCGCAGGCCGCTGGGCAGTCAAACCCTTTCGCCGACAGCGGCCTCGATCACCACCGAGCCAACTGCTCGAGATGCCGGATTAATGCCGCCAAGCTGGGCAGGGAACCGACATCTACGGCATGCAAGCCGGCCGCCCGCGCCGCCGCGATATCATGCTCGGCATCGTCGCCGACATAGACGGCGGCCGCCGCCGCGAGCCCTAGACGCTGCAAGGCGAGCGCAAAGATCGCCCCACTGGGCTTGGCCGCGGCGGCGTCGGCTGGGCGCACTACCGTATCGAAAAGATCTTCCAGCTCCAGTCCTTGCAACACCATGCTCAGGCGATGGTCGAAGTTGGAGATCATCCCGGTGCGGTAGCCGCGCTGGCGCAAGCCGATGAGCGTCTGGCGTGCGCCAGGGAACAACTCCCAGGCGTTGGCGCTGCCGTAGTGATCGAACAGGGAGTTGAAGTAATCCTCGAAGTTGAGGAATGTGGCGCAACCGTTCGCCTCGCGCACGGTTGCCAGCACCAGCGTCCGCCACCAAGCACGCTCGAGCTGCCTGACCCGCGCTGGCGATTGGCCGGCGAATACCATGGGCGGCATGGAGCGAAAGGCGGCGCAGAACCCCGCCTCAATACGTTCGGGCGCCAGCGTCACACCGAACTCTCCTGCCAGCCGCGCGTAGGTGTGCCCCACGGGCTCGCGCAGGTGGATCAGAGTACCATGAGCATCGAACAGGACGGCGCGAATTCTTCCGGCCATGGGTGCCATCATCTCATGGGCACACGCGCGGCAAAAGCGGGCACTGCGCCACCATCCGCTGCGCCCGCCCGCAGTTGATCGCCGCGCCGGTTTCGCGTAACCAGGCCCGCATGCGACTAATGCTCTTGATGGTGGCAGTCATCGTCTGCGCGGTGCCCGGCTGGACTCAGGCGAAGGATCTCATGTTGCGCCAACGCGTCGTGATCAAAGGCCCGGCGGCCAGTACACGCGAAAGCACGCAGTACTGGAGCGACAACAAGCTGGTCAATGACGACCAGAGCACGCGCGTGATTCTGGATCTCGAGGCTGAGACCGTGACGACGATCGACAAGGAGCGCAAGACCTACTTCACGCGCTCGTTTGCGGAGATGCGTCAACAGCTCGATGCGCTCAAGCGGCGCCTTGAGAGCCTGCCGCAGGCCAAGGAGTTGATTGGCAAGCTCGACGCCGATGCCCCGCTCACGGTGCGGGCCACCGGCCAAAGCGAGAAGATTCTCGGTTACGACGCCGAGGAATACACGCTCGCCGGCGGCGCGATTTCCGGCTCGATCTGGGCGGCGGATTCGCTGGCGCCACCGACCAAACGGGGCTTGGAGGTCCTGAGCAAGGCGATGGGCGGCGGCTGGGGTCCGGCGGGCCGTTTGTGCGAGGCCGTCAAGGCGCTCAACCGGCTGCCACTGCGCAGCACCATCACCGCCAACGTCGGTCCACGCCCTGCCACCACCTCCACCGAGGTCATCGAAGTGAAAGAGCAGCCGGCGCCGCCCGAGGTGCTCAGGGTTCCCGAGGGCTTCAAGCAAGTGACGGTTGCCCAGTAAGAAGGGGATGCGCGCGGCGTGGGGACTAGGGGCTTGACACGGGCGTGAACTTTACCGAGAACAGGTGCCCATGAGCAAAGCGATTTCGAGCGATCTGGTCGGCATGACGTTCCCGCCGGTCCCCTTCAAGTGGGATGCGAAGGACGTGATGTTGTATGCGGTCGGCGTGGGTGCCAAGCCGGAGGGTGAACTGGAGTTCGTCTTCGAGGGCAAAGGTCCGAAAGTGCTGCCCACGTTTGCGGTGATCCCGGGTATGTTCTCGATGGGCGGCCTGGTCTCGAACGTCGAAATCAATCTGGCGATGCTGCTCCACGGTGAACAGGCGATCACGTTGCATCGGGAGATTCCGCCGGACGCCAGTGTCCGCGTCACCGGGCGTATCAGCGAGGTATGGGACAAAGGCAAGGCCGCGGTGATCGGCTCCGAAGGCATCGTCGAGGACGAAAACGGTCCGCTGTTCACCACCAAGGCGACGCTGTTCATTCGCGGCGCCGGTGGGTTCGGCGGGGAGCGCGGCCCGTCAACGGCAGATAAGAACGCCGTACCCAATCGCGCACCTGACCATGTCATCGAAGACGTAACGCGGCCCGAGCAGGGCGCGATTTATCGCCTTTCCGGAGACCGCAACCCGATCCACATCGATCCCGACTTTGCCCGCATGGCGGGCTTCGAGCGGCCGTTTGTGCATGGCTTGTGCACCTACGGCTTCGTTGGGCGAGCCATTCTCAAGGGGCTGTGCGCGGGCGAGCCGGCGCGCTTGAAGTCGTTCGAGGCCCGTTTCGCCGATCAGGTGTATTTCGGCGACACCATCATTACGAAGCTGTGGGTAACTGGCCCCGGCGAAGCCATCGTGCAAGCGGAGTCACAGAAGGGCAACGTGGTGCTGTCGCAGGCCCGCGCCACCTTCAAGCCGTGAATCGCCGCGGCCGGGGTGGCGCCGCCGGCGGCCTCGGTGTCTGAGCTCGCCGAGCAGTGCCGAAGGATGGTGCCGAGCGGCGGTCGCGTGTCCGAGCCCGGAGCCCTGACTACAGCCCAGCCCCATGAGCGATGCCAGCCCGCAGCTCTCGGTGATAATTCCCGCCTTCAACGAGGAGCGGCGGCTGCCGCGTACCCTCGATGAAGTGCTCGGCTATCTGACGCGCCAGCCGTACCAGTCCGAGGTGCTGGTGGTTGACGACGGCTGCGATGATGGTACCGCCAGACTGGTGCGCGAGCGCGCCGCAACGCTAGCAGTGCCGCTCGCGGTGATCGCGCATCCCGACGGGCGCAATCACGGCAAGGGTGCCGCCGTGCGCCGCGGCATGCTGGCGGCGCATGGGCGCTACCGCTTGTTCATGGACGCCGACAACTCCACCGCCATCGCTCACCTCGACTCCTTTTGGCCGTTCTTCGACTCGGGCTGCGATGCCGTGATCGGCTCGCGCGATGTCGCCGGCGCCGATGTCGCCCTGCACCAGAGCTGGTACCGCGAGCTGGCCGGTAAGCTCGGCAACCTGGTCATTCAACTGCTCGCCGTTCCCGGCATTCACGACACCCAGACCGGCTTCAAGATGTTCAGCGAGCGCTGCGTGGCGGACGTGTTTCCGCGGCTCACCATCGATCGCTGGGGCTTTGACGTCGAGATACTCGCCGTCTGCCGCGCCCGCGGCTACCGCGTGCAGGAGCTGCCAGTACGCTGGGTCAACCAGCCCGACAGTAAACTGGGGATGGGCAGCTACTTCGAGGTGCTCGGCGAAGTCTGGCGCGTGCGGCGTAACCTGCGCGCCGGTCGATATCGCTAACGGTGAGCATGCGGCACTCGTCGGTGTCGGAGGGCAGCATGCATCGCGGCGCTGGACAAGACCGCCACGCTCCCAGTAGGGTCGCGCCATGAGGGTAGCGGGCAGACGGGGAATCTGGCTTGGCGCGGCAGGCGGGCTCTTGCTGGCGGGGGTGGTGCTGGCGTTGTGGTACTGGCGCCGACCTGCCGTTCTGCCCGAGCCCGAGCTGGCGCCGCCGCCGGCCAGCGAGCTCGGCGTCACCGCCGCGCCCTTCGGCCCGTGGTTGCGCTTCGAGCCGGCGGGCGAGCATCGCGATTACTGGGAGCGAATGTATATCGACATGATGCTCGGGCATCAGGTGTTCAAGACGCTGCCGCGCGGCCTGCCGCCGCAGCGCGCTCGTGCTCTGCTCCTTGATGACGACGACTTGCTGCTGTCTTCCGGCCCCCGGCTGTGGAGTCGGGAATCGCTGCCGCAGCCGGGATTGGCCGGGAAGTTCTGCTACGTGCATTCCGACTTCTGCCTGAAGCGCTTGTTTGAAACCCATTTTGTCATCGACGGCCAGCCGGCGGTGATCTACGACAACCATTACAGCATCGAGCGTTATCCCAGCCGCACGCTCACCCGCTACACGCTCGGCAGCCTACAGATCGATGAGAACAAGTACCTCACCAACGATGACCGCGCGGCCTGCACTTACGACATCCGCTCGCGTGACGGCCGCGCCCACGAGCTGACGCTGCAGGTTACGAGCCAGAATCTGACGATGCCCAACTCGAGCGGCGCGACCACCTATCCTTTGCTCGGTAGTGGCCAATACCAGCGGCAGCCGGTCTACATCTACCTCGACGCCCCCGGTTTCGATGCGCTCGATGCCTACCCGATTCACCTGCGCCGCAGCGTCAGCGTGATTCCCGACGGCACGCCGCAGCGAGTCAGTGTCGCCGCCAGCTTCGAAACCGCGCCGCGCAATAGCCGCAGCCGGCCGCTGCCGGCGGACACGATCGAACGCCACGTCGAAACCTATCAGCGCTGGTTCTTCGACAACGTCCCGTACTTCGATGCGCCCGACGGCGCGATCAAGCGGATGTGGTACTACCGCTGGTGGGTGGTGCGCTTCAATCTCAGCGAAGCCAATACCCCCGATCTCAAGGGTTACGCCTTTTACGAAGGCAAGCTCGGCTTCGACAATCTCATCTCGTTTGCGGCGCCGGCGCAAATCAAAGAGCTGACGTACTTGCGCGATCCGCGCTTCGGCCGCGAGCAGGTGGACAATAGCTACCGCAACCTCTCGCCGCTGGGGGCGCTGGTTGACGCCGTCGGCAGCCCGTATTGGGGTGAGATGTATTCACAGTGGACCGCCGCAGCCGTCGCCGATTTCCACCGCGTCCACCCGTTCGAGCCGGCGGCACTGCGCCACTTGTTGCCGGCAATGGCCGGCGACGTGCGCGCCTGGCTGCGCGCGTTTGATGCCGACGGCGATTTTCTGCCTAGCCGCAACATCCCGCGCATCACCGGCTATGACCTCGATATCCTCTCGTGGTGGTTCTTCGATGGACTCAAGCTCGACCTGCGCGGACAACCCGTTGACCTCGAGCGCGTCGATTTTGCCAGCTTCGTTTACGCCAACGCCGCCGGCGTGGCGGAGCTGGCCGACTCTGCCGGCGAGAGCGCTCTGGCAGCCGAGATGACGCAGCTGGCCGGCAACATCCGCGGCGCAGTGCTCAAGCAACTCTGGGATCCGCAATCGGGCTTCTTCTATCCCCAGCGCGCTGAGGACGGTCAACGCATCCCCGTGCGCGAGCTGCACGGCTTCTTTCCGTTCACCATGAGGCTGGTGCCCGATGAGGCCGCCTATAGAGCGGCGCTGGCGAAATTCGTCGATCCGCAGGAGTTCTGGGCGCGTTTTCCCCCCGTGATTACGAGCACCGCTCATTACCGCCAGTGGACCTGGGAGATGGACGGGCTGACGCGCAACATCGCCCCGCATCCCATCAGCATGGGCGCGCTCACCCTGGTTCGCGCCCTGCACGATTACCACCAGGACGTCATCACGCCGGGGCATCTCATGGAGCTGATCGCCCGCTACACCGCGCTGATGTACCCGGGCGTGCACCCAAACGACCCGGCCTGGCGGCCCAACGCCCACGAGTACTACTCGGAGTGGGAGCCGGGCTCGAGGTCCGGGCTTCCCAAACCCTCGGACATCTCCCATGACTTCCATTCGATGTACAACGCGCTGGTAGTGGAAGGCATCGTCGGCTTGACCCCGCGCCGCGACGACCGCATTGAGCTACGGCCAGCGGCGTTGGAGTGGCCGTACTTCGTGCTGGATCGATTGCGCTATCGCGGTCACGATCTGACCATTGTCTGGGATCGCCCCGACGGCAACGTGCGCTACCAGGGGTATCCGGAGGGCTTCTCGCTCCACCTCGACGGCCAAGTGGCGTTCACGCAGCCGGCGCTGGCGGCGGTGGTCTATGACCCTGTCGCGCGCAGCGTCAGCCCGGCCGACTGAAACCCAAAGCGCAAAGCTCTGTTGAACAAAACCGCTACGCGGCGGTGTCTGCTTTAGTACCTGCCGGCTGATTTCAGAGCGCTGTTTTTGTTCGTGACCCGCCGCGGCTGCGGGGACAGACTGATCTCTCCATCTCGCGCAACGCCCCATCGCGCCGGATGACGTAAGAACCCTCTTGCGTTCGGCTCGCGGACCCGACGGGGCGCGTGATTGACGAGCCCATCCGCAGCACCCTGCGCGCCGGCGCCTCGATATCCGCAACGTTGGAGTCATTGACAACGGGTTGCTGGCGTTGGCATAGTCTCCAGCGTGAAGGCGACGCTCCTCGTCCGGGCCCGCATCGTCTACGCCGAGAACGCCTTCGCGGAGACTGTGCTCTGGAAGGTTCCGATGCCGATCGAAGGCTCGGCCCACCGCTATCGGTACCGGCTTGCATACGTCGTCGATGGCAAGTGCCAGGTTCGATATGACAACGAGGCCGTGAAGGGCGATCACCGTCACTACGGCGGGCGCGAGACCCCATACAGCTTCACTACGCCCGAGAAACTGATCGCTGACTTTCAGCGCGACATCCGGAGGTGGAACGATGAGAACCGTGACGCTTGAGCTCCGAGCGCCCGGGGAGGCCATGTCGGACTTCGTGGCGGCATGGAAGACGGGAAAGAGACAAGGAGGTGCCCGGATCGCGTTTGCGAGTCCAGAACTTCTCTGGCGGGTGCTGACGGCCAAGCGGTGGGAGATCCTGAAGGCACTCTGCGGTGTCGGGCCAGTGTCGGTCCGCGAAGCCGCACGCCGCGTGGGCCGAGACGTCAAGGCCGTGCACAGCGACATTACGGCTCTCCTGGCCGCCGGTGTGCTCACGCGCACGGAACGCGGCCGGGTAGAGTTCCCGTTCGACACCGTGAAGGTCGAGTTTCTGCTGCGTGCCGCGTAGCTGGCGGCGTGCAGCATGGGGACGGGGGAATTCGGGACGTATGGCCGAGTCGAGTAGCCGCGCTCGGCGATGCCGAACCCCTATAAGGCCTCCGCTGCGGATCGTGTCCCCGGGCGCCTGCTACTGCATGATCACGCGCGGCTTCCGCGACCCAGCGACTGCCTGCGTCTTCACGATCGCACTGCGACCGGCGCGCCGTCGTGCGCCCGCACCCGCCCCTGCGCCGCTCCGCGCGTCTCAAGCCAGTGCCGGCGCCTCCGTTCGCGTCGTTCGTCAGCCCCGGCGTGGTTCCGATGTCGCCTCCCTGCGCCCGATCGCCCCCGACCTTCGACCACCACGCGCGCTTGTTATCTACAATCCCGATAACACGTGGGGAGCGCCGTCGGTCATCATCTGTTGCCGGCGGCACCCATCACACCATCTCGCGCAACGCCCCATCGCGCCGGACGACGGAAAGCTCTGTTGCTAGGCCGCGAGGCCGCGCTTGCACCAACAGGTTCTCGATGGGCGCGTGCTACCGGTAGCCTCGTATGCGTGACACCGCTAGCAGTTCTGATGGGTTGGCGATGAACTTCGGCCCGCAGAAACTTTCCGGCTGAGCGCGTGGAATCGCAGCCGCGATGATTCTTTCCTCGCTCTGCTAGCGCCGTCAGCGATCTCTTTTAATCAGCTGGTGCTCGGTATCGCTTACCGGTGGCGCGCGGTGCGGGTGACGGGGGCGAGCCGCCGTCGCGGTAGGTGCTGAAAATCACCCCCTGGCGGCGGCGCACGGTGTCGGCGATGAGCTGCTGCACGCGCCGGCGCACCATTACATTGAGCTCATCGACGCGGTCTTGATCGTCGGCGTCAGCCGGTGTGCCGGGCAACTCGATCGCTGCCCCGAAGCGGATGTAGATCTTGGCCGGCAACGGCAACGGAAACAGCACGATCGGGAAGAACGGCCAGCTCAATGCCCGGGCAAGCGGGGCGACGTTGGTGAGCAAGACGTGGGCTTCCTCGGCGCCGACCACCGCCAACGGTACGATCGGGGCGCGCGTGCGCAGGGCGAGCTTGATGTAGCCGCCGCGCCCCGGGGCGAAGCCGCGGTGCGGCACCACGTGGTAGCGGTCGGTCAAGTAAGAACGCTCCATGTCGCGCGCGCCGCCGGGAAACAGCAAGACCAAGTTGCCGGCGCGCAGCAATGCCTCGACTGTTGCAGGTTCACCGACCGCCGCACCCACACTGCGGAGAAACTCGCGGATGAACTCGATCCGGCCGAACATCTGGTCGCCGATCGCATGCGAAAAGCGCCCGGTGGCTTCGTGAATGGCTACCAGCGTGCACGCGGCATCATACGGCACCACGCCGGAGTGGCAGCCGACGATGAGCCCGCGGCCCTTGCGCGGGATGTTTTCGGCCCCGATGACCTGCGGCCTGAAATAGGGCCACAGCGCCGCCCGCACATAGCCGAACCAGCGCCGTGCCGCCACCGGGTCAAAACCAGAGGCGTTACGCGCGTGGGCCATGTGGGCCTCCTATGATGGACGGGGTCTTAGTGCAACCTGAAACTAAGCGGGGCGGGACCGGTTGTGGATCTGTAACCACAGCCCAGGCAGCCGTGGCACAAACAAGGAACGGATTGGTGAATTGTGAAGCGATTCGTCGAAAAACGACGACGGTGGGTACTGCTTCCGCTGAAAAGCCTGGAGACGGTCCCGCCCGCCCAGACCGATGACGCAGAGTTGTGTTGCTCACTCGTTTTCATCGTGCGTCAACCTGTAGCACGTTCCTACCGTCCGGTAGGTCTGGCAGGGATGACCAAAGTCAGGTCTGGAGGTGATGCTTGCCGACGGATGGGCGTTTTAGCCCGCAGTTCGCGGGCAAAAGCGGTCAGCGTCGAAGTTCCCGACCCCGTAACGCCACGCATAAGGCCGGAAACGAATGCCGCGACGGCGGCAGAATTCCCTTACCTCGTCGGACAAACGATCCTGCATACCTGAAACCCGTGAGGCGTTGAGATCGAACAGGGTCGTGCTCGCGGTGACGGCGGGCAAGTCGCCCTCGACGAAGCTGAGCAACACCAGGCGCGCCCGGGAGGTCTGCGCCAGTCGCTGCTGCCACGCGGGCGCGAACACCAGCGCGGCTTCGCGGCCGAGTTCGAGGGTGCTGATGTCACCAGATGTGTGCTCGACCACCGGGTAGCCCTGTTGGCGCAAGTGTGCGGCCAGCTCCGGCAACAGGCGCTCGCGCACGAGCGCGACCTGCTCCGCGCGAGCAGGGGCGCTGATGTGGCGTATGACTTGCGCCGGCACGCCGCCGACGAGCGTGGCGGGCGGCACATTGATCGCCACAAACGAATTCACCATCACCGTGGCGCCCGCGCCGATGGTTACCCCGGGGAAGACGAAGGCTTGGTTACCGATGAAGACGTGGTCGCCAACGGTGATCGGGCCAAAGAGCGAGGGATAGCCGCGCAACACCGATTGCCAGTGACTGTGGGTAAACAGCATGGCGCGCGAGCCGATGCAGACTTCGTCGCCGAGAGTGACGGGATGGCAGGGGTTGAGGTAGGCCGCCTCACCGAAGAAGCAGGCGTGACCGGCGCGCAGATGGGCGCCGCTCTCGTCGCTGCCGCCGCCGCCGATCATGACGTCGTCTTTCGACCACAGCGCGTCGCCGATCTCGAGCGAGCGGCAGCGCACGCGCGTGCGCTTTCCGAAAGCGGCCAGGCGGCCCAGCTGCAAGCGCTCGCACTCGATGGTGGAGTCGGCACCGATAATGGAGGCGGCGCCGATGGCGATATTCCGGGCGATGATGATGGCGCCGGCTTCGAGGCGCACGCCCTCGCCGATCCGTGCACCGTGCTCGCGATAGAGTTGCAGCTTGCTGTCGCCCGCAAGGGCGCGAAAGGCGGCCGGGTCGCGGCGGAGCAGTTGGAAGAAGGCGGGATCGAGCGTGCCGTCGCCGGGTGCGCTGGCCACCGCCGCGGTCGAGGTCGCAGCCTCGACGTCGGCGCGGGTGATCTCGCCGCGGCTGCCGGTACCGCGAATCTGCTCGATGGCGATGCCCCGTTCGCGCGCCAAACGGCGCGCCGCCGGGCTCGCCGCCGGGCGGCCGGGCGCCGGGGTTAACACTGCTGCGGCGGGCGGTGCCGGCGGCACGGCCGGCTCCACCCCGGCCGCGGGGCCGCCCGCCGGTGTCAGCGCGCCCCAAGTCTCCGCTGCCGGCAGCGGCTCGTCGGCGCTGCCCACCAGGGCCAGGACCCCGAGCACGGCAACCCGCGTGCCGACCGGGGCGACGATCCGGCGCACCACTCCGGAAACCTCGGCTTCCACCTCGGCGTTGACCTTGTCGGTCTCGACCTCGAACAGCGGCTCGCCCGGCTTGACCTGGTCGCCCTCGCGCTTGTGCCACACGCGGATCACGCCGTGTGTCATGTTGGCTTCGAGTATGGGCATCACCACCGCTTGCATCGCTCTCACCATCACCCCCGGCACAGCTGGCGCGCCGTGTCGACGATGTCCGCCAGCTGCGGCAGATCGAGCTGCTCGAGCGGCGGACTGAACGGGATCGGCACGTCGGCGGCGGCGACGCGCCGGATCGGCCCGTCGAGATATTCGTAAGCCAGCTCGCTGACGCGCGCGGCGATCTCGGCGCCGACGCCGCCGCTGCGTGTGCCCTCTTCAATGCAAACCAGGCGGCCGGTCTTGCGTACCGACTCGATCACTGCGCCGGTGTCCATCGGCACCAAGGTGCGCAAGTCGATGACCTCGGCGTCGATGCCCTCGGCGGCCAACTGCTCCGCCGCCTGCAGGGCCACGCCGGCGTAATAAGAATAAGCCACCAGCGTGACGTCGCTTCCCGGGCGCCGCACCGCCGCGCGCCCGATCGGCACCAACACCTCGCCGTCCGGCACCATGCCGGTGGTGGCGTAAAGCAGCTTGTGCTCGACCACCAACACCGGGTTGTCGTCGAGAATAGCCGCGGCGAGCAAGCCCTTGGCATCAGCCGGGGTGGCGGGGGCGACCACTTTGATTCCGGGCACGTGCAGGAACCAGGCTTCGAGGCTCTGCGAGTGGGTGGCGCCGTAAGAGCGGCCGCCGCCTGCCGGGGTGCGCAACACCAGCGGCACCCGGGCTTGCGGCCCGTACATGTAGCGGAACTTGGCGGCGTGGTTGGCGAGCTGGTCCATGGTGAGGGTGAGGAAGTCCATGAACATGATCTCGACCACCGGGCGCATGCCGGTAACGGCGGCGCCGATGGCCGCGCCGGCGATGGTGGCCTCCGAGATCGGGGTGCAGCGGATGCGCTCGGCACCGAACTCGGCCAGCAGTCCGCGGGTGACGCCGAAGGCGCCGCCATACTCGCCGATGTCCTCGCCCAGCAGGAACACCAGCGGATCGCGTTGCAGAGCTTCGCGCAACGCTTCCTGCAACGCCTGCCAATAGGTCAGTTCGCGCATGACTCGCCCGGGGTGGCGAACACGCCTTCGGTGAGCGCCTCGGGCGCAGGGAAGGGGCTTTGGCGCGCGAACTCGACTGCGGCGTCGACGGCAGCCAGGGCTTCGCGCGTGATGGCATCGAGGTCCGCCGCGCCGGCCCAGCCGTGTTCGAGCATGAGCGCGCGCCAGCGTGCGATCGGGTCGCGCTCGCGCCAGGAGGCTTCCTCCTCACGGCTGCGGTAGACGCGCTGGTCGCTCTTCGAGTGGCCGAGGAAGCGGTAGGTCTTGCATTCGAGCAGCGTCGGGCCGCGCCCCGCGCGGGCGCGTTCGACCGCCACACGCGTTGCCGCCGCCACCGCTTGCACGTCCATCCCGTCCGCCTGCATGCCGGGCATACCGTAGGCCGCGGCGCGGTCGGCGATGTGTTCGATGGCGCAAGCCTCGCGGTGGGGCGTTGACATGGCGTAGAGGTTGTTCTCGCAGACGTAGACCGCCGGCAGGCGCCACAGGCCGGCGAGGTTGAGCGACTCGTGGAAGGTGCCCTGATTGGCCGCGCCGTCGCCGAAGAATATCACCACCACCTGTCCGCTGCCGCGCAGCTTAGCCGAGAGCGCGGCGCCGGTGCCGATCGGAATGCCGCCGCCGGTGATGCCGTTGGAGCCGAGGTGGCCGATGGCGAAGTCCGCCATGTGCTGAGTGCCGCCCTTACCGCCGCCATAGCCGGTGGCCTTGCCGAACAGCTCCGCCATCAGCCGGTTCGGGTCGCCGCCCTTGGCGAGCAGATGGCCGTGGCCGCGGTGGGTGCTGATGACCCAGTCCTGCGGGCGCAGCACCAGGCAGGCGCCCACTGCCACCGCCTCCTGGCCGACGTACGGGTGGGTGGTGCCGCGGATGCTGCCGTCGGTGACCAGCTTGAGCACGCGCTCTTCGAAGCCGCGGCAGAGCACCAGCTGATAGAGCACGCGCCGGGCCTCGGCGGTGCTAGGGGTAAACGCGGGCACGGCCGTCATGCGCCCCGCAAGTCCGTAATCGGAGCGATCTCTTTGATCACCTCGAACGCTTCCGCGTAACGGCACCCGATCTGAAATCCGCGGTGCGCCGCGCGGCCGCGAATGGCTTCCAGCCAGCCCTGCCCGTACTTCTCCAGTTGCGTTTCGTAGCACGAGAGGCTGCCCATCTTGCTCTCGATGGTGTCGCTGATGTCGACGAACTTCTGGGCGCGAAACGCCTCCGCGCTGATGCCGCCCGGGATGGTGGCCTCGTACATGTACAGCGAGCAGCCGTTGCGGCGCGTGGATGCCAGCACCGCCCGCGTTAGTGCCACATGCTCGGGGTGACTGTCGCCGAGCCAGTGGGTGTAGATCGCCGTGGGCCGTACTTCGGCGATGACCTGGTCAAAGGCGGACACCAAGCGGGCGTCGGGCTGAATGCCGTCGCGGCCGAGCCCGAAGTTGATCAGCTCGGCGCCGAGCAGGCTGGCGGCCTGCTGCCCTTCGATCTGACGGCGCTGCTTTTCGTGATGGAAGCTGTCGTCGTTGCCGCCGGGCACCCGCAGGTTCACCATCACCACGCGGTGCCCGCGCTGGGCATACGCCGCGATTGTCCCGCCGACGCCGATCTCCGCGTCATCCGGGTGGGCGCCAAACACAAGAATCCGCTCCCGCATGCCAATACTCCTGCTAGTGGTACTCGCGCCGTTTTGCAACGGGAAAGCGCCAGTACATCGGGCATTCTACTCTGTCAATCGTATTCTGCGGACCGCCACGTCACGGGTGTGCGACAAATCTGTGGGTAACGTGCAGCCGACCGGGCAAATCCTCACCAGTCTGACAGTACTGTGTACTGTCAGGCCGAGGCCCATGGCCGAAAGGGGGACGCAACCTGTCATTCCCGCGAAAGCGGGAATCCACTAGCCGCATCTGCGTAACCAGCAGGTTGCAAGACGCAATTTGTCATTCCCGCGAAAGCGGGAATCCACGGCACCGGCTCGCTACGACCCGCCAGCGCTACACGATCTCGTCATAGAGCTGATCCTGCCCGAGAAGTGTTCGCTGGAC
>JACQVA010000267.1 GCA_016210005.1 Deltaproteobacteria bacterium
CAGCCGCGCCGCCCGCGACTTGCTGCTGCCGCGGCTGATGAGCGGGGAGATTGCCGTGTGAACGCCGCAGGGGCGCTGGCTGGTCGTAGCGAGCCGGTGCCGTGGATTCCCGCTTTCGCGGGAATGACAAATTGCGTCCCTTTCGGCCATGGGCCTCAGCCTGACAGTACACAGTACTGTCAGACTGGTGAGGATTTGCCCGGTCGGCTGCACGTTACCCACAGATTTGTCGCACACCCACGCTCAATGTAATCGTGTCGGATGGCGCGCGGCGGTGATTTCGCCGACCAGCTGGCTCAGCGCGGCCTGCAGCTCGCGGCGGTTTTCGTGCAGTTGGCGCTCCAACTGGTGGCGGCGCGCGCGGGCGCGATCGGCGAAGTAGCGGCGCTGCAGCTCACTGCGCTCGTTCAACAAGCGGTCGACTTTGCCGAGTGCGAACAGCCGCACCGTCCCGCCCTGCACTTCTTCGGTGATGGCGATCAAGCGGCTGAGCAAGCCGGTGTGGTGGTTCGCCACCGTCGCGGCCAGCGTGCGATCATGGACCGGATGGAGGAAGAAGGCGGCCTGGAATTCCCGCAGCGCGCCCTCGAGGTCGCCGCGCTCGCGCAAACTGTCGCCGCGCCGGGCGCGGGCGAGACTGCGCGCCACCAGCCAGTGCTCCCAACGCCGCGAGATCAGGCCATCGAGAGGCGGGCGCGCGGCGTTGAAGAGCAGGCCGACCAGGTACAGCAGAAGGCCGATGCCCGCTAATACCAGCAGTGTGGCCAGCAGCGCATTCAGCATGGGGTCAAGCGGCGCTGCGCCTGGCGTAGCGCGCGGTAGCTGATCAGTGTGATGCCCAACTCGGCCAACAGCGCGGCAGTGTCTGGAGCGGTGAAGAAGTCGAAGTCAGCACGGCGTTGTCGCCACGAATCAGTCATGGCGCGCAGCTCAGGGGTATCGAGCGCCGCGTGCACGTAAATCTCGCTCACCCCCGGGCGCAGCTGGCGCAGGAGAGCGGTCCAGTACTGCGGGGTTTCCTCCGGCGCTGGCGGCCCGGCGACGTAGAAGTGATCCGGCCGCAGGACGCCGAGGCGATCGGCCTGGGCGACAACCTGGCCGAAACCCATCTCCATCAGCCAGTCGCGTCGTGCCATACGGATCGGCAGCCGGTATTCGGCAGCGAGCCGGACGTAGAGCGCATGGTAATCGGGCGCGAGCTGGAGCGTGCCCATGTGCGAGTCGAGATGGGTGACGTCGATTCCCGCTGCCAGCGCCGTCTCGATTTGCGCTCGCGTCTCGCGTTCCACCTCGTCGAGCCGGGCGTGCTCGTAGAGCACTTCCGTCTGCCGGTAGAAGTGGCCACGGCTGTCAATCATCGACGGCACCGCCGACCGGCCTAACACCGGGCCCCATTTATAGCGCTCCCATTCGCTGGTATGGGTGACGTGCACGCCGACGCCTACACCCGGTTGCTGCCGCGCCAACTCGACGGCCTCGTTGAACCACGGGCACGGCACCATCACCGTAGTCGAGGAGAAGGCCCCCTGCCTGAGCCCGGCGATGGTGGCCGCGTTCTCGGCCTGACACATGCCGAAATCATCGGCGTTGATGATCAGCAGCCGCGCGCCGGCGGGGTAGCCCAGCAGATCTGTCAGTGGACGTGTCGACATGGTGCGCTCGCGCCCCATACCATCTTTGCGGCGAACGGCAAATCCGCGCGGCGGCGCGTCGCTCGCGGTGGGCGGTGTGTCGCCGGGCCTGGACCGGATTGACCCTCAGTCCTCTGCCCTCTATGGTCGCAGCCGCGACCTGGGAGGCGGCATGCAGTTCGACCATTACGAGGTATATGTCGGCAAAGACATCGGCGGCCGCGAGTGCCGAATCACCCCGGCACTGATTGATACTTACGAAGCCGGCACCGGCGATCGCCACCCGTGGTATCACGGCGACTCGCCGTTTGGCAGCGCGGTGGCGCCGGCGTTGTTGCTGCATTCGGAGGTTTACCGCGACCTCAGCTGGTACCTGCCCAACCTCGTCGGCAACCTGCATGCCAAACAGGAGTGGGAGCTGTTTGCCCCGATGCCGGTGGGCAGCCCGGTCAGTACCCGCGCCACCGTGGTTGAGCGCTACCGCAAGCGCAACCGTGATTACATCGTCAACGAGGTGCTGATCACCGACAGCGCCGGCCGCTGGCTCCAGCGCAGCCGCACGCACCAGAGTTTCTTGGCCGAGGTAGCCGACCCGCAAGCTGGGGCGGTGGTTGACAAGGAGCGGGAAAAGCGCGCCGACCGCCGCTTCGAGGTCGGCGGCACCGCGGCCGAGGCTATCCCCTCGATCAGCCGGCCGATCACCATCGCCATGTGCCAGGCGTTTTCGGGTCCCGAGAAGAACTATCACACCGATCGCGACATGGCGCGGATGTTGGGCTTCCCCGACATCGTCGTGCAAGGCATGATGTCGATCTGCTTCATCGCCGAGATCATGACCCGCGCCTTCGGTGCCGGCTGGTTCCTGGGGGGCAAGCTGAATGTGAACCTGGTCAACGTGGTGTGGGCGGAAGAAACCGTCACCGCGCGAGGCCAAATCCGCGAACAGGTGGCGGAAGGGTCCAAGACACGGCTCCACCTCGACGTCTGGTGCGAGAAGGCCGACGGCACCAAGACGGTGGTGGGCAGCGCCAGCGCCTTGCGTGATTAGAAGCTGACCCAGCGAAATTGACTTGCCTGGAATCGGTCACTACACTCGGGCCGCACTGACAAAGGAGGAGTAGCGCGCATGCAGTTGAAGCACGCCCTGATGATCGGGTCGGTATGGTTGGCGGGAACCTCGGTCGCGCAAGCGGGCTGGGTCATCGAACAAGTCAGCGTTGCCAGCAACGCCAAAGGCGTGGCGAGCCCGGCCGAGCCGGCCTCCATGCGCGTGTCCCAAGGCCGCATTCGGCTGACGCAGCCGAGCGCAATCACAGTGCAGGACTGCGTCAAGGGGCGCTTCGGCCTCTTGGTGCCGGAGCGCAACACCTATTGGTCCGGCACCATCGATGAGTACGTCGGCGAGTTGTACTCGCAACCCTCCGCCCACAACCCGCGCAAACTGCTCAGCGCCGATCGGGAGGTCAAGGCCGATCCGCCGCCGAAGATCGACGAAGCCACCTTGCCCAAGATTGTGATCCGCAAGACCGAAGAGCAGGAAAAGATCGCGGGTTACGATACGCAGAAGTACCTGATCGAGAGCAACGGCAAATTGTTCCAAGAGGTGTGGCTGACGACCGCCATCAACCTCAACGACGATCTCGACCCGAAGTCATACGCGGCATGCCGAGCCAAGCTCAGCACGGGCATGCGTGGGGCGTCGGCCCAGGATTTCAACGCCTTGTACCTCAGCCCGGAGTATCTCGAATTCGCCAAGTCGGGTTTGGCGCTGAAGACGATTACCCACCACATCGCGGGCAGCCACTCGTTGGAAGTTCGCAGCGTGAGTCGCGCCGATGTGCCCAGTAGCGACTTCGAGCTGCCGAGCACGGCGAAGAAGGTGCCGCTCGCTGAAGTGTTCGGGCCGCCTGTGGGCCGGTAACGCCATGCTTGCCGCCGGCGACCGCGCGCCCGACTTCGGCGTCACCTGGCCCGATGGCCGCAGCGTGCGACTGCAAGACTTCCGCGGCCAGCGCCACGTTGTGCTGTACTTCTTCCCCAAGGCCTTCACTCCCGGATGAACTC
This sequence comes from Deltaproteobacteria bacterium, assembly GCA_016210005.1. NCBI lineage: Bacteria > Pseudomonadati > Myxococcota > Myxococcia > Deltaproteobacteria bacterium. The sequence continues at coordinate 3,696 of JACQVA010000267.1, forward strand.
GCGAGGCTCGGGGCTTTCGCGATCACTACGCGGAGCTGGCCGAGCTGGGCGCCGAGGTCATCGGCGTGAGCCTCGATCCCCCGGGCAAACAAGCGGCGTTCGCGCAGGCCGAGCGGGTGCCCTTCCCCATGATCGGCGACTCCGGCCAGGAGATCGGGCGGGCCTTCGGCGTGCTGCGACTGGGCGGGTGGCTGCTGGCCAAGCGTGTCACCTTCGTCATCGACAAGCAGGGAATCATTCGCGCCGTCATCCGCAGCGAACTAAACATCGACCACCACATTGCCGAGGCGACCAACGTCCTGCGCCAGCTGGCGCGATCATGAGATGCTGGTGGTCTGCCGGCGCTGCCGGTTCAATCGGTGCCGGCCGAATGCTAGGCTGACGCGGCTATGAATGACGCCACGCCCGTCACGGTCATGGTCCGCGGCGAGTTGGCGCCGGGACAGACTAAGAAGTTCGTTCTTCCCAACCAAGGCTACGAAATCGAGTGCTTCGTGATCAACCACAACGGCACGCTGCACGCCTGGGTCAACCGGTGCCGGCACGTGCCGATGACGATGGACTGGATCGAGAATCGCTTCCTCAGCGAGGATGGCCGCCACATTCAATGCGCCACCCACGGCGCCTGCTACAACCCCGACACGGGCGAGTGCGTTATCGGTCCAGCGTGCGGTAAGTTCCTCATCCGTGTACCGCTGGAGGTGGTTGGGGACGAAGTGCGCGCCACCTGCCCAGCCGAGGCGGTACCCGAGGACGTGCGCGGGCGGCCGGGGGCATGAGCCCGCCGGCTTCAGTTTGCGACCGGCAACTGCTGACAGCTGTTACTCCGGCTCCTCGCCGAAGTGTGCGCGCAGAATGCGCTCCTTGAGGTATTCGAGCGTGCCGAGATCTTCCACGATGTCGCCGCCGGTATCGTAGAAGAAGATCTCGCCGTTCTTGTTGCGTCCGACGGCAACCAGCCACTCCAGCTCGTCACGGTCTTCGAGCAGATAGTTGATGGTCTGCGCGACCCCTTTACCGGGGATGATCGTGACTTTGGGTTTGGGGGAATTCTGCTGCTTGGCCATACGGCTGTGTACCTCGCTCGGCTGGCCGTGCCGCACGCACGCAACGGCGCAGCCACCGCAGCGACGCTACACCAGGGCCGCCCCCCTATCAAGGTCAAGCACGCGGCGGCGGCGATGGGTCAGCGATCGGATGCGCGGTGCCTGCCGGGCGAGCACGCTTCGCCGGCAGCGCACAGCGGGATGGGCGGCCGGTTTGCCTCGTTTCGTCGCGAAGATTGGAGGTTGGGCGAAACATGTTACTTAATAGCGTGTCTGCCAATATCTTTGGCTGGTTTCCCTGACCGCGGTCGCCGCTGGAGGTCTTAAGACCTTTCGCCATTTGTTCTCTTGAAATGCAAAACTAGCGGCAGTAGACACCGCGGCAATTGCCCGCTTGCGAGTGGATCGGACGGCAACAATCTCCGCGACCCGGCGGGTGGTGTAGAGCAACGGTTTTCATTGGCCGGGAAGCGCGTTCTTACCGCGACGCTGCGGCTTTTTCGCAGGCAGCGGGGTGGGTAACGCGCCAGGGGAGTTGTTGGCAGTGAACCGACAGATGCTCGATCCTGACGGCCAGCGCGCGAAGAATGAACGCGGCGAATCGCGGACCGGAAGCGGCCCCGAGCCGGTGTCGCCGCCTTCCATCTCCCTGCCCAAGGGCGGCGGGGCGATCCGCGGCATCGGGGAGAAGGTCGCCGCCAACCCGGTCACCGGCACCGGGTCGATGACCGTACCCATCGCCACCAGCCCCGGACGTTCTGGGTTTGGCCCGCAGCTCTCCCTGTCCTATGACTCCGGAGCTGGGAATGGGCCGTTCGGCTTCGGCTGGAGCCTTTCCCTTCCTGCCATCACTCGGAAGACGGACAAGGGGCTGCCGCAGTATCGCGACGCGGAGGAGTCCGACGTCTACATCCTCTCCGGGGCCGAAGACCTGGTACCGGTGTATCGGCAGGACCCTGACGGAACCTGGGTTGCCGGCCATCCCGGATACCAGCGCGACGGCGACGGCTTCTGGGTGCGCGACCAGGTGGGCGGCTTAGTCATCCATGAAGATGAACTCGACGGCTACCGGGTCCGACGCTATCGGCCGCGAATCGAGGGGCTCTTCGCGCGCATCGAGCGCTGGACCAAGATCGGCGAGCCGGCAAACGTCCACTGGCGTTCGATCTCCAAGGACAACATTCTCACCCTCTACGGGTTCGACGCGAACTCACGCATCGCCGATCCGCTGGACGCGAGCTGCATTTTCAGTTGGCTGATCTGCGAAACGCGCGACGACAAAGGCAACGCGGTACTCTACCGCTACAAGGCGGAAGACGGATCGGGCGTCAAGCTCGGCCAGGCCCATGAGCGCAACCGCGGGCAGCAGAACGACGCCCGCCGCACCGCCAACCGCTACCTCAAACGCATCCGTTACGGCAACCGCACGCCATTGCTCGACAACGCCGGGTGTCGTCCCCGCTTCTTGGACAAGGCGCAGGTCGACACACAAATCGCCAATGCAGGTTGGATGTTCGAGGTGGTGTTCGACTACGGCGAACATGACGGAGCTGCCCCCAAGCCGAACGACGCCGGCGTATGGGGTTACCGGCTGGACCCGTTCTCTTCTTATCGTTCGGGCTTCGAGGTCCGCACCACGCGCCTGTGTCAGCGCGCGCTGACGTTCCATCACTTCCCGGGTGAGACAGGCGTGGGGCGGGATTGCCTCGTGCGCTCTACGGACTTCACGTACTCGGATGAAGTGGACCCCACCGACGTCAGCAATCCGGTCTACACCTTCCTGCGCAGGGTCACGCAGACCGGTTACCGCCGCAACAACGGCGGCTACAACTCGCGCAGCCTCCCGCCGGTTGAATTCGAGTACACCGCGCCGCTCGTGCAGGAGCCCGTAGAACAAGTGGACCTCGCGAGCCTCGAAAACCTTCCCATCGGTTCGGATGGCAGCGCCTACCGCTGGACGGACCTGCATGGCGAAGGCATCCCCGGCATCCTGACCGAGCAGGCGGGTGCGTGGTTCTACAAGCGTAACGTCAGCCCCATCCCGGAAGAGTTGGCTGACAGTCGGGAGCTGGTGAAGGCGCGGTTCGCTCCGCTCGAAATCATCGCCAGCAAACCCAATGTCGCTTTGACCGGGGGCGCAGAATTTATGGATCTGGCTGGCGACGGCCAGCCGGATGTGGTGGTCATGGAAGGCCCAACCCCTGGCCTGTACGAGCACGACGAGGCCGAAGGCTGGCAGCCCTTCCGCCCGTTTACTTCACGACTGAACCGCGGCACACGCGACCCGAATCTGAAGTTCGTGGACCTGGACGGTGACGGCCACGCAGACGTGCTGATCACCGAAGACGACGCCTTTGTCTGGCACGCCTCGCTGGCCGAGGCCGGTTTCGGCCCGGCGCGCCGCGTCGCGCAGGCGCTCGACGAAGAGCGAGGTCCACGCATCGTCTTCGCCGACGGCACGCAATCGATTTACCTGGCCGACCTCAGCGGTGACGGTCTTACGGATATCGTCCGCATCCGCAACGGTGAGGTCTGCTACTGGCCCAACCTGGGTTATGGCCGCTTCGGCGCCAAGGTCACGATGGACAACGCGCCGACCTTCGACCACCCGGACCAGTTCCACCAGACACGCATTCGTTTGGCCGACATCGACGGCAGCGGCACCACCGACATCATCTATCTGCACCGTGACGGCGTGCGCCTGTACTTCAACCAGTCGGGCAACAGTTGGAGCAAGCCGCATCCGCTGAAGGTGTTCCCGCACATCGACGAGCTGGCGAGCATCGTGCCGGTGGACCTGCTCGGGAACGGCACCGCCTGCCTGGTCTGGTCATCGCCCCTGCCCGGCGATGCACGGCGGCCGATGCGCTACGTCAACCTGATGGGCGGCCATAAGCCGCATCTACTGGTCAAGACAATCAACAACCTCGGCGCCGAAACCCGCGTCGACTACGCCCCGTCCACGAAGTTCTATCTGCAGGACAAGTACGACGGCAAGCCGTGGATCACGCGTCTGCCGTTCCCCGTGCACGTGGTGGAGAAGGTCACGACCTACGATTACATCAGCCGGAACCGCTTCGTGACCCGCTACGCCTACCACCACGGCTACTTCGACGGTGAGGAGCGCGAGTTCCGCGGCTTCGGCATGGTCGAGCAGTGGGACACCGAACAATTCACCTCCCTCGCCCCCATTGGGGGAGAGGGCTGGGGTGAGGGGGAAGCCACCAACGTCGAGGTATCCTCCCACGTACCGCCGGTGCACACCAAGACCTGGTTCCACACGGGCCTCTACCTCGGCCGCGATCACGTCTCCGACTACTTCGCCGGCCTGCTGAACGCCGCCGACCGAGGCGAGTACTTGCGCGAGCCTGGCCTGAGTGACCCAGAAGCCAAAGCCCTGCTATTGCCGGACACAATTCTCCCCGGCGGCCTGAGCATCGAAGAGGAGCGCGAAGCCTGCCGTGCCCTCAAGGGTTCGATGCTGCGCCAGGAAGTGTATGCCGATGACGCCGGTCCCAACGCCACGGCCGAGCAGATCGAACGCGCCCGCACGCCCTACACCGTCACCGAGCAGAACTTCACCATCCGCACCGTGCAGCCGCGGGGCGCCAACCGGCACGCTGTCTTCTTCACCCATGCGCGCGAGGCGATCAGCTACCACTACGAGCGCAGCCCCGCCGACCCGCGCATTCAGCACGCGCTGACGCTGGAGGTCGATGCTTTTGGCAACGTGCTCAAGCAGGCGGCCGTTGGCTATGGGCGGCGCAAGCAGATCCGTGTTGTCGACGACCAGGGAAACGTGCAGCAGGTGCCGAACCCAGGTCTGACCGGGCTCGATGCCACTGATCAAGCGAAGCAAACAACCCCGCTGCTCACCTACACCGAAAACCGTGTCACCAACGCCATCGAGTCGCCCGACACGCATCGTAATCCCTTGCCCTGCGAAGCGATCACCTTCGAGCTGACGGGCTACACGCCCACCGGGGCGGCTGGCCGTTTCCAGGCCTCAGACCTGGTCGAACCCGACCCCGCCGTTCCCGGACGCCTGCGTCACAAGTTCACCGCCCCCGAAGTCGCCTATGAGGCCACAGCCACCGGCAACCAGCGCCGCCGCCCCATCGAGTGGCTGCGGACGCTTTACCGGCGTGACAACCTGAACGGACTGTTGCCGCTCGGTGAGTTGCACTCACTCGCCCTGCCCGGTGAAAGCTACAAGCTCGCCTTCACGCCCGGGTTGCTAACACAGGTCTTCCAGCGTTTCCGTGCGGGTCAGCCCGCCGAGCCCCTGCTGCCCGACCCGGCAGCCGTGCTCGGCGGACAGGCCGGGAACCGGGGTGGCTATCTGCGAAGCCAGACAATGAAAGCCGACGGGCGCTTCCCCGCGACCGATGCCGATGATCATTGGTGGATCCCGTCGGGGCAGTCGTTCTTCACCACCAACCCGCTCGATGCTGCAGCCACTGAACTGGCACAGGCGCGGCAGCGTTTCTTCTTGCCGCGACGCTACCGCGACCCCTTCGGTCAGGACGCTTTCGTTGACTTTGACGCCAACGACCTGCTGATGACGGAAACCCGTGACGCACTCGGCAACCGGGTGACGGTGAACGCCAACGACTACCGCGTCCTGCAGCCGCGCCTCGTTAGTGACCCGAACCACAACCGGACCGAGGTGGCCTTCGACACGCTCGGCATGGTGGTGGGCATCGCCGTGATGGGCAAGCCGACGGATAATCCGCGACTCGGCGACAGCCTCGATGCCACCTTCCAGCCCGACCCGCCCGAAGATCAGTTAGACGCATTCATCGCGACGCCCCGGGAGGCATCGGCCGACCCGAAGTTCAGCCTGCCGACGCAGGCCGCGCACGACCTCCTCGCCAAGGCCACGACGCGCATCGTCTATGACCTGACGCGCTACATGCGTTTGGGCGAACCGCCGCTCGCGGCAACCATTGCACGCGAAACGCACGAGAGCGATCTGCAGCCACACGAGAAGAGCAAGCTGCAGATCAGCTTTTCCTACTCCGATGGCTTTGGCCGCGAGATCCAGAAGAAGATCCAGGCTGAGCCGGGCCCGTTGGTCGATGGCGGTCCCGTGATCAACCCGCGCTGGGTCGGCAGCGGCTGGACCATCTTCAACAACAAGGGCAAGCCGGTCCGCCAGTACGAGCCCTTCTTCGACGATACCCACGCCTTCAAGTTTGCCGCCATCCATGGCGTCAGTCCGGTGCTGTTCTACGACCCGGCCGATCGTGTCATCGCCACGCTTCACCCGAACCACACTTACGAGAAGGTCGTCTTCGACCCCTGGCAGCAGACCACCTACGACGTCAACGACACCTGCGCCGCCCGTAACGCCCAGACCGGCGACCCGCGCACCGATCCCGACATCCATGGCTACGTGGCCGAGTACTTCAAGACGCAGCCCGCAACCTGGCAGACCTGGCACGCGCAACGCGTCGGCGGCGCCATGGGAACTCACGAGCGCGACGCAGCCCTGCGCGCCGCCGCGCATGCCGACACGCCGACCACCGCCCACTTCGATGCCCTGGGCCGCCCCTTCCTGACCGTGGCGCGCAATCGCATCGTCTGCCCCGGCCACGACCTTGACGGCACCGAAGACAGCTGCGCCACCCGCGTGGAGCTCGACATCGAAGGCAACCAGCGCGCCGTGCGCGACGAACGCCGACTGCCCGTCAACTATCTGCCGACCGGTGCAATCGAGCAGCGCATCGTCATGCGCTACGCCTACGACATGCTCGGCAACCGCATCCACCAGCTCAGCATGGAGGCGGGCGCGCGCTGGATGCTGAACGACGTGGCCGGCAAGCCCATCCGCGCCTGGGACAGCCGCGGCCATAACTTCGTAACCACCTACGACGCATTGCGCCGCCCGATTGAACAGTACGTGCGGGGGACGTTCAGCGACTCCGATCCGCTGAAGCCAAACTCCGATCCGCGCACACTAGGCCGCGACCGTCTGGTCGACAAGATCGAGTACGGCGAGCCCCCGGCCAATGCGAGCCCGGCTGACGAGGACCGGGCGCAACGTCTCAACCTGCGCACCCGCATCTATCGGCACTTCGATTCCGCTGGTGTGGCCACCAACGCGCGCCTCGACGCCAACGGCAACCCGCTCGAAGCTTACGACTTCAAAGGCAACTTGCTGCGTAGCACGCGCCGCCTCGCAAGCGACTACACGGCCATCCCCGACTGGCTGCTCAATCCCAAGCTCGATGAGGAAAGCTTCGAGGGCAGCACCCGCTACGACGCGCTCAATCGCCCCATCCAGTCCATCGCGCCGCACAGCAGCCTGCCCCGCGCCAAACGCAACGTCATCCAGCCCGTGTTCAATGAGGCCAACCTGCTAGAGCGGGTGGACGTGTGGCTGGAACGCGCGGCCGAGCCTACCGCGCTCCTCGACCCCAACAACGAGGTGGCATCGCCGGTCGGCGTCGCCAACATCGACTACGACGCCAAGGGCCAGCGCCTGCGCATCGACTACAAGAACGGCGCCAGCACATTCTATGACTACGACCCGCTGACCTTCCGGCTGATCCGGCTGCTAACAGCGCGCGGTAACAAGGGCGCACCAGATTGCATCCCGGCCTTGAACCCCCGGACCTGCGAAGATCCACCGGCATTGTGCCATCGTCTCGCCACGTCGGCGTGTATTGTCCAGGATCTGCACTACACCTACGACCCCGCCGGCAACATCACCCACATCCAGGACGACGCGCAGCAGACCATCTACTTCCGCAACAAGCGTGTCGAGCCGAGCAATGACTACACCTACGATGCCCTCTACCGGCTGATCCAGGCCAGCGGCCGCGAACACCTGGGCCAACAGACCAATGGCACGCGCAATGCGCCGACCGCGCCCGATGCCTTGAACCTCTTCCACACCCGGCTCGACCATCCCGGTGACGGCAGCGTCATGGGCACGTACATCGAGCGCTATGTGTACGACGCCGTCGGCAACTTCCTGCAGATGCAGCACCGCGGCAGCGACCCGGCGCATCCAGGCTGGACGCGTCGCTACACCTACAGCGAGACCAGCCTGATCGAAGGGGGCAAGCAGAGCAACCGACTTACCAGTACGCAGGTCGGCAATTGGGTCTCTTCCGCCCCCGAGACCTACCAGCACGACGCCCACGGCAACATGGTGCGAATGCCGCACCTGGGCGGCGGGTTGCCCGGGGCGAACATGCACTGGGACTACAAGGACCAGTTGCGCCAGACCGACCTGCGTGGCGGCGGCACGGCCTGGTACGTCTACGACGCTTCGGGCCAGCGCGTGCGCAAGGTGTGGGAGAAGTCGCCCGGCCTCACCGAAGAACGCATCTACCTCGGCGGTTTCGAGATCTTCCGCAAACACGGTGGTCCCATCGGCGCCAACACTGCCACGCTGGAGCGCGAGACGCTGCATGTGATGGACGACAAGCAGCGCATCGCCCTGGTGGAGACGCGCACGCTCGATACGCTGAGCAGCGACCAAGCGCCCCGTCAACTGACCCGCTACCAGTTCGGCAACCACCTCGGCTCGGCCAGCCTGGAGCTGGATGACCATGCGCAGATCATTTCCTACGAGGAGTACACCCCTTACGGCAGCACCTCCTACCAGGCCGTGCGCAGCCAGACCGAGACGCCGAAGCGCTATCGATATACGGGGAAAGAGCGGGATGAGGAGAGCGGGTTGTATTACTACGGTTCGCGCTACACCGCTGCCTGGATTGGGCGGTGGATCTCAACCGATCCTAGTAATCTCGAGGACGGAATCGACCTTTTTCAGTTCGTCCGAAGCAACCCGGTAGTGCTTTTCGATCCCAATGGCGAGGATAGCTGGAGAAGCAAGTTGTCGTGGGGCCAACGCTTTGCCTTGTGGGTTGATGATGTTGTCGGTACCGAGAATATACAGGCTGCTGCGAATGCGTCTGCCGGGTTCGGCGACGTGCTCTCATTTGGTCTCACTGACAAAGCAAGGGAGGCAATGGGAACAAACACAGTAGTCGATAAAAGCAGTGCAGCCTATAACTATGGAGGTGCTGCGGGTGTTGCGCTGCAAACTGGTATCGCTGTTGCAGCGGTTCCGGTTGCAGTCGCGAAGTTCGGTGCGGCCGCCACCGTCAAGGGGATGGCTTACACATATGTGGGGCTCAAGGCTGCCAACGTTGGCTTGGACTACGTCGATCCGTCTCAGACTGCTTCGGCAACCCTGAATACTGCGGCATCTCTGATATTCCCGGCACGGATTGCGCGAGCACCAAATGCAAACAGAACAGAGGCATTTAGAGGTTTAACCGAAGGAGAAATCAGCAGGGCCGTAGAAGGGCCAATGGACAGTGACATCATGGTCCGGATACCTGCCGAAGGACTGAGACCCATTGAGACTAGCCCGTATGGGAAGTCTGGACAGATGGTCAAGATACATACTGAAGCACAGTCTTCCGTACCCGGTGCTAGCGGCAACGTTAAGACCACGGTCAGATTTCACGATGCCGATTTGACGGCGCCTAAGGGAAGCGCGTCCCGCCAAGGTACGACTATGGCAATAGAACAAGCCAAAGGCGCAAGGCGGGTCGTCCCCGACCGGACTAGCCCATGGGGAGGGCGCTGGGTCCACAAGAATACTGCATCGAGCTCCGATTGGGGGGCTGCGCATATTCGGCTATACGGAAGTCCAGGAGGGAAAGGACCTTCTGCCCCTCCCTTCTTCATATACCCGACGTTTACGCCGGGCCCAGATCCACAATCGAAGACGCTTATGATCAATGTTGGGGGCAGCTTTTAGGCTTACAGTGAGCAGCAAGGAGACCACCTACATGAGCCCAAGACCATGAGCCCAAGACGCGGTTGAGTCGTTAAGACGAGAGTATCCACGAACGAAGGAACTTGATGAACTTTGAGCCCCAAGAACCCCTTATCAGCACGATGGCTTTCCTCTCCATCCTGCTACCGGGCGCGCTGCTCACCTATTTGCTGATGGGTGAGTTGGCCCCGCGTGCTGGGAGATCGCTACACCACGCTCGCTGGCGCGCAAGCCTGGGCCGCCTTCCTGTTCGTGAGCTATCTCTTCGGCCACCTGGTCTTCCTGCTCGGCTCCTGGCTGGACGCGTTCTACGACCGGGCCCGACGCTACACGCTGGATGCGCAGATTGCGCAGCTCGCGTGCCGCGAAATCGGGAGTGGCAAGGGCTGTCACGCTCTGAATGCGGCACGAAGAGGAAGCGAGACCACCATGAATACGGCATCTAGGCATCCAAGCATCAGCGGGGCCATCTTGGTTCTGGCAGTTGCGTGCCTCGGCACACGCGGAGCCGCACAGTGCACGCTGACACAGGAGTCGACCTTCGCCCACGCGGAAATCGGCTCCGTTACGATCTTTCGTGACGTGTCGACAGATGCCATCGCCTTCGCCTCGCAGATGCAAGTCAACACCGACGGCGCGCCGGATTCCTACCACCCGGACGACATCGGCATCACCCACATCTGCAACGGCGTCAGCGTCGGTCCGAATTGCACCTGGAAAGCCGAGTGCATGCCTGAGTTCCGGGTCGCGAAGGCCGAGGGGTTTCGGGGTCCGCAGAAGATCTGCTTTTTCGCCATGGCCAACGGTGCCGACGGGGTTCCTATCATCCAGGGCGACACGGATCCTAAACCAGGCTACTTCGTCTCGACCACCGCACTGCGCCAGCCCAACGAGGACCCCCGCAGCCCGCAGGCCCAGCTCGACTCCAACACGGTGCCGTTCGCGGTGATCCCGCGCGGTTGGCAGTCCACCGGCAGGCTCGGGCCCAAGCTCGGCGACTTCGGCGTCGCCCACCGCCGCTCGAATGGGAAGCTCGCCTACTTCGTGGTTGGCGACGTCGGCCCGCGCAACAAGCTCGGCGAAGGTTCGGTGGCCCTGCATCAGGCGCTGGGCAACGACCCCTTCGTGATGCGCTTCGGTGTGCGCCGCGCACGCCGGGGGATCGGCGGGCGCGACGTGGTCTATCTCCTATTCCCCGGATCCGCCGTGCAGGGCGAGCGGCTTGACGCCGCTTCTATCGAACGAGTCAGCGCCCCACTGCTGAATAGCTTTGGCGGCGAGGCGCGCATCAAAAGTTGTTTCGGTCGCTGAGACAGGGGCAGCTGCTCATTGCTGACGTGAAGGGAAAGAAAGGAGATTGGTTATGTTCGCGCTACGCTGTGTTCCACCCTCGCCGGAAGTGATGGCAATCCTTTTCATGGAGTACCGGCGCTCCGGGAAGATGAAGACGATGTCTTTCAAGAAGTACCTGAAGTCCATCGGATTTACGGACCCCGCGGCTGAGATCGTGGGTATGGACGATGCGGCTCGGTTCCGGCGTGGGCCTGCCGGGCCGGAGCTGATCGAAATACCGTCGCATCCGGTCAAAGGGAAACTGCAGGTCAAGGTCCTCCTTGTGGATTTTCCGGACAGGCAAGGCGCTCTTCCTCCACAACACTACGAGGACATGTTGTTCTCGAACGGGAAGTATCCGACGGGCAGCATGCGGGATTTCTACAAGGAAGTCAGCCTGAGCAAGGTGGACGTGGTGGGGTCCGTGCACGGCTGGCTCCGCATGCCTAACCCGTATTCGTATTACACAAACAACGAATCAGGCATGAAAGGGGCGTCTTATCCGCACAACGCGCAGCGGATGGCCGAGGACGCGGTGAACGCGGCGCTGCAAAAGGGAATCGGGTTTGGGCAGGACCTGGACAAGCTGAACCAAGGAATCGTCACCGCCTTGTTCATCATCCATGCCGGCCGCGGGGCGGAGCAGTTGCACCCTTCGGTCGCCGGCAAGGAAATTTGGTCACACAAATGGAATCTGAAGAATTCCGTCGATGTCGGCAACGGTCTTTCGGCGACCATCTATCTCACAGTGCCCCATGACTGCAAAGTCGGCGTCTGCGCCCACGAGCTCGGGCATCTCGCCTTCCAGTGGCAGGATTTCTACGATCCCAATTACGACGACGACGGCCAAGAGTGGGACGGCTCGGGTGTGTGGGACTTGATGGCCGGCGGCTCCTGGAACGGCGACGGCGCCCGACCGGCGCATCCTGCGGGACTTCACAAGATCCAGCACGGCTGGGTGCCGATCACGACGGTGGCGAAGTCGCGCAGTCTCACCCTGAAGCCTTACACCGCGAAATCCGGCCGCGTCTACAAAATCGTAAGCCTCAGTTACGGCGCAAAGCAGTACCTGATCCTCGAGAACAGGAAGCGAAGCGGGTTCGATTTCAATCTGCCGGGAGAGGGCTTGTTGATCTGGAGGGTCGACGAAAAGGGCGAGATGGAAGCGCCGGACCGTCCAGGCCTACTGCTGATTCAGGCGGATGGAAAACACGACCTGGAGCAACCCAAGGACTGGAATGAGGGCGATGGCGGCGATCCGTTCCCCGGCAAGGCCCGGCGAAAGATGCTCAAGGACACCGGTTCCATCTCCACCTCCTTCCCCAATGGAAAGCGTTCCGGCGTTACGCTGGAGAACATCGTGCTCGATCAAGCGAGTGGAAAGATCACGCTCGATGTGAAGTTTGCGGCCGGCAATCCAGGCTAGGAAAGACCGCGACACCCACGCGGCGCAGCGGGAAAGCGGGATCAAGTCGAAGCAAGGCGCCGGTGTGGAGAAAGTGAAGAGGAGAAGCGCGTGAATTTCGAACCCCAGAAATTCTTCATCGGCCTGATGGATTTCTTCTCCATCCTGCTGCCGGGCGCGCTGCTCACCTATCTATTGATGGGCGAGGTGGGGCCGGTCGTGCTTGGAGATCGCTATGCCAAGCTCGCCGGCGCGGAAGCGTGGGCCGCCTTCCTGTTTGCGAGTTATCTCTTCGGCCACCTGGTGTTCTTGGTTGGCTCTCGGTTGGATGAGTTCTACGACTGGGCGAGGCGCCACACGCTGGATGTGCAGATTTCGCAGCTCGCGCGCCGTGGCCGCTTGTTGTCCTGGTTTGCGCGCGTCCTGATCTGGCACGTGTTCAAGGACGAGCGCAATCTCGCCGTAGAGCGCGCCGGAAAGATCAAGCGGCAGGCCCTCGGCGCCCTGCAGGCCAAGGACGCCATCAACACCTTCCAGTGGTGCAAGGCGCTGCTGAATGTCGAAAGCCCGGAGAGCTTGGCTATCGTCCAACGCTTCGAGGCCGATTCCAAGTTCTTTCGCTGCTTCGCCGTCGTGCTGCTGCTTCTGCTCGCCGCCTGGCCGCTGCAGGATAAGTGGCCGCTCAGCGGCATCCCCGTGGTGCTGGGGCTGCTCCTGCTGGCGCTGTGGCGCTACATGGAGCAGCGCTACAAGGCCACGAACCAAGCCTACTGGTCGGTCATCACGCTCGCGGCAAAGGACGGCAAGGTTACCCTGGATAAGCCAGCGGCACCGAGCGCGCCCACGCACGCTGGTGGCGTCGTTTTCCGGATGCGGTGGGGCAAGGCGCAGTACCTGCTGGTCGAAGCCAAGGACGACCCCAATCAATGGGTACTGCCCAAGGGGCATGTCGAAGCAGGCGAGCAGCACCGCGAAACCGCCGTGCGCGAAGTGCACGAGGAAGCCGGCGTGTGGGCGCGCATCGTCTGCCAACTGCGCGACGTGTCCTACTCCGTCAATGGAGCCATCGTCACGGTGCGTTTCTTCCTGATGCAAGCCGTGGGGCGCGGCCTGCGCAAAGAGAAGACCAGACAACACCTCTGGCTGCCACCAGAGGAAGCGGTCGCAAAGGCCAGCCATGTCGAGACGCGCGAGCTTCTGCAGGAGGCGGCTGCGAACTGCGCACTTCTACAGGCGGCAGAGCAACGGCGGGTGCGAGTATGAAGCGAACCCAATCGCCCCGCGGCGCGCTGGCCGCTTTGCGAGCGGCGCTCGTCGAGTCGGGGCCCGCGTACACGGTACGAGGCGATGCGCGCTTTGATGGCACTTGGATGGCGCAGGGGTTCTCGGAACCGCGACGATACGGGCGTCGCTTGCCCATCTGCCGCAAGTGCCGTCAAGGAGATCGGATGAATGGCTATGAATGACTACGCTGATAATCGATGGAAGGACCGGCCCCAAGTTTGGGAAGATCGGTTCGCACTCAAGGTTGCCTACTCCTTTCCGCCGGGTCATGGCCTGCTAGCGGGTGCTCGCTATCCGGTCCTGTGTTTCCTGCATGGGGACAAGGAGTGCGGGCGCGGCCCGGACAAAGGTAAGGAGATCGAGCGGGCCATGAGCGAGCATGGCCCACTACTAGCTGACGAGAGCTGTTCGATCGCGAGAGCGAAGTTCATAATCGTCTGCCCGCAGTTGCCATACCCCGGTGGTGACGTTTGGCGAAACCATTGCGGCGCAGTGCTTCAGATCGTCCGACAAATGCACGAACGGGAACAAGGTGATCCGACTGCGACCTATCTGGCGGGCTTCAGCTACGGTGGCGACGGGGTGTTCGACATTGCGGCGATGGGCAGCGACATCAGTTGGAAGGCGCTGTGGGGCGTAGACCCGACCAGGGAGCCGATTGGGAAACCAGGGTGCGCAACCTGGCTGTCGGCAGGACCCCGTGCGCGGGCGGCAAAGCAAGCGGCTGCTCAACCTCGGCTTTAGAGAGAGAACACTCGGTGTTGGATGGAACTATGTGTATGACGACTACGGAGTTGATCATGGCGAGACGTCTCGGAAGGCGTTTGCCGACGAGGGCGTCTACCAATGGCTGACCGCCACGGCCACGCCGAGCATTCAAGAAGAACGACGGAAGTGAGGCAACAAGGAAGCGCACCATGACGCGCGCGCAATGGCTGCTCGACTGGCGCGACGGCAGGAAGAGCGTTCAGGAGAATGGGCTGCACTATCTGCTGAGTTTACCCGTGAGAACCGACAACGTGTCGCGAGGAGTGTGAACGATGAACAAGATCATCTATCCCCTGAAGCCGGAGGATCGAGGAGAACCCGTCGCCGACTTGCAGGAGGGTCTGCGGCTCATGGTCGTCAAGGGCGTCTTGCAGTTGAGCCCTGACGACCGGAAGACGTTGGGAGAGCGTCTGCAACACGAACGTGCGGAGATCTCCTACGGCGAAGCCACGTATAGGCTAGTCAGGTTGTTCCAGCAGCAACGTCACCTCGAGCCCACCGGTCGAGTGGATGAGCACACGGCCAACGTGATCAACGCCATACTAGAGCAACTGGGTGCGTTCCGCCCGGCACCCCAAGATCAGCAACGTCTGGTGGGAGGTCAGGTCCGGCGCGAGGATGGCTTGCTACTGCAGGGGGTGCGAGTGCTCGCAAGTCACGAAGCGGGTGAGGGCGCCATCCGATTGGGCGAGGACACAACGGATGCCGAAGGCCGCTACACCATCCGGTACAACCTGCCGCCGGAAGTCATCAGTATCCGTTTGCGCGTCTCCGCGGTGGACGGAAACGGCCGCACATTACAATCCTTCGAGCTGGACCGTGATGCCAACCCGCTCGAGATCATTAACCTCGCGGTGCCCATCGCGGGGAAACCCACCGTGCAGCAGAGGATCGAGGGAACCATCGTGCTTGAGCACGGGCTGCCGGCTGAGCAATTGAAGCTTCGCCTGTACCGGCGTGACTTCGGCGGCAAGGCTACCGCGCTGGCCGAGACGACTACGCTTGTAGGCGGTCGCTACGCGTTCGCCTATGACGCCGGCGGTCCGGCAGCCAGCCTCGATGTTCGCGCCGTCAAGGCCGATGGCAGCGAGGTATTGCTGTCCAAACCCTTGAACGAGCTGACCCCGGAAGCCGGCGCCAGCCTGAACCTGATGGCGCCCGGTAGCCTGCAGCCGCTGGCGGCGGAGTATCGCCGCCTATCAGCCGATCTCACACCGCCCGTCGGGCAAATGACCAAGCTGGCCGACGCGAAGGAGAACGCTGAACAGCAGGATATCACCGTGCTCAACCGCGCCACCGGTTGGGATGCAAGGCTGATCGCTCTGGCGTCCATTACCGAGCGATTGGCGGCCGATCCCGATGTCGGGCTGCCTTCCGAGGCGCTCTACGGGCTCCTGCGAGCGGGTCTGCCTTCCGACAAACTGCTTCTCGCACAGGTTGATCCCGACGTCGTTGAAATGGCGATCAAGAAGGTCCGCGACGCAGGTGGTGTGCAGATCGACGACGCTGGCATCGCGGACTTCAAGACGAAGTTCACCACCTTCGCCAACAAGACGCGACTGGCCACGCCGGTACCCGGTTCGCGATCGACCTACGGGGACCTGCTCAAGTCGTCGGGTCTGCCGCAAGACGCACAGGACAAGTTCGCTCCGGTCTATCTGAGGCATCGAGGCAACGGCGCCCAGTTGTGGGAAGAGGCACGCCGAGCAGGCCTGGACGCCGTGCACATTGCCAAGCTGCAGTTGCAGGGCAAGTTGGCCTTTCTGGCCGGCAATAGCGAGGCCATGACCACGCGGCTGCTCAACAAGGGGAAGGATCCCGTCGAACTGGCGGAGCAGGATTTCCATACCGCTGCGGCGTGGAGGAAGGAGGTGTTCAGAGAGGTGTTGAAACAGGAGGACATCCCTCAGGACCCTTGGGCCAACCTGACGGACGCTGACCGCAAGCAGTTGGAAGCGGCGATTCCCGCGGCCTATGCGGGCGAGAAGGTCGAGGCACGGCTCGATGCCTATGCCGAGGACATGGCACGTAAAGTCCGCCTGAGTTATCCGACGCAAGTGCTCGGGCGACTGATGGAAACGGACGAGAAGTTCAAGCTGCCGTCAGGCCACGACGCCACAGTCAAGCTGCTGAAAAGCGCAACTGCACAAGGATTCCGCCTCGGCGCAACCCCGGTGTCGGCTTTTCTGAAATCGAATGCAGGCGTGCAGGGCGGTTTGAGCGACGCGGAGCTTCAAGCCGCCGGACAGCAGATGAAGGTCCTGCAGCGGGTGTACCAGATCACGCCCGGCAATGAGGCGATGCCGGTGCTGATGAGTCTGGGAATGACGTCCGCTTTTGACGTAATGTGTCCTTCCGGTGAGCATGCATGCGCGCTGACGTCGCGTTCGACTAACCTCCCCGGCCATCTCGACGAGAGGAGGATGGTCGAATGGCAAGGGAGAACAGCGCAACGCAGGGACTGGCACGAC
>JACQVA010000268.1 GCA_016210005.1 Deltaproteobacteria bacterium
TAGTAGACCAGCTTGTCAACGCCGTACTTGGCCGAAAAACCCTCCACCACCTTGCTCTTATGCTGCCACACCCGCGTTGCCAGCTGTGAGGTCACCCCAATGTACAGCGTGCCGTTCCGTTTGCTGGCCAGGATGTAACGCAGAACTGCTTGTCCATAGCGCCAAACGCCAAACTGGATTCCCGCTTTCGCGGGAATGACGGCCATAACACCGAACAGGATCAGGGTCGGCATCACGTTACCCACAAATTCGTCGCGCACCCAGCACTGTTCCTTCATGGCGCGCTCTGCGCTACCAAGGGTGGGTGCCGACATTGCTCACTGTGCTCGCCTGCCTGCTGCTGAACGCGCCGCACCCCGGCGGCGCGCCCGGGCTGGGGTTCGATTCGAGCCGCCGCAGCGCGCAGCTGCCGCCGGCTGCGGTGGCGCCGGCAAAGGGGCGCTTTCTGGTCGCCAGCCGCGGCCTGCTTGATCCCAACTTTTCCGAGACCGTGGTGTTGCTGCTCGATTATGGTGCCGGCGGCGCCATGGGGGTGGTGATCAACCGGCCCACCGAGGTGCGGCTCGCCACCGCCTTGCCGGACGTCAAGGAGCTGCGCGATCGCAGCGATCGGATCTTTCTCGGCGGGCCGGTCGCGGTCAACGCGATGCTGGCGCTTATCCGCTCGAGCAGACCACCGGCGGGCGCGCAGTTGGTCTTCGGCGATGTCTACGCCAGCGGTAGCCTGAAGGTGCTGCGCCAGGCCGTGGCCAAGTCCGGCAAGCGGCCGCGCTTACGGGCTTACGCGGGCTACGCCGGCTGGGGGCCCGGGCAACTCGACCGCGAGCTCGCCCGCGGCGATTGGCACGTAACCACCGCCGACGCGGTCACGATCTTCGAGTCCGAACCCGCGCGGGCTTGGCCCCAGCTGATCGAGCGCCTCTCGGGCCAGTGGGCCGGCAGCAGCCAGCCAGGCAGGGTAACAATGGGAGCGCGTTCACGGCGGTAAGGCAGCATCACAAATAAGATGTGCCCGGTCACTATCGCGGCGACCGAGACTCTCGGCTGTCAGCCGCACGCTCCGCACGCCCCGGCCGCTCGCGCCGACAGGCACGGTCAGACGGATCGGCTTGCTGCAAGCCTTTTGGTCCGCCAGCGGAGTGGCCGGCAGGACATCCGCCAGCGCCGCGGCGTTGCCGGCGTCGATCGGATCGGGCGGGGTGGCGGCGGGTACGAAGAGGGTCAGCCGCGTGATCGGATCGTTGGTGCGGCAGAACGGAATGCGACCATCGGGAACATTGAAGCAGAGCGCCAGCTCGAAGGTGCACTGGCCGGCGCTGGTATCGCGATCGCACCCCGGGTCACCGTCACGGCACAACGCCAGCGGCCGCGAGCGCATGCGCACCATCGCGCGGGGCGCGAATTGCCATTCCACCAGGCAATCGGTCAACCGGCTGCCGCCGCCGCGCACCAGTGTGCCGCTGAACTGAAGTGCCTGATATGCGGCCAGGGCATCGAGGCGGGCAAACCACCAGCCATTGCGCACGTCGAGTACGGGCACGCCGGTGGTGCGCAGAAAGCCTGCCACTTCGTCCGGGGCCAGGTCGGGGGCCGCGCCCCACAGTAACGCCGCGACGCCCGCGGCATGCGGCGTGGCCATCGAGGTGCCGCTCAACACCGCGGTGGCGGCCTTGGGCGCGGTCGAGCGGATGCCGACGCCGGGGGCGAATAGCGCCAGCGACCAAGCGCTGTTGCTGAACGGGGCCACGAGATCGTTCGGATCAACCGCCCCTACCGCCAATGCCGGGCTAACGCAGGCGGGAGAGGTCAACTTGTAAGGATTGGCGGAGTTGCCGGCGGCGGCCAACACCAGCGTGCCTTGCGCGCGCAAAGCCTCGATGACATCTCGAAACAACATGTTGGTGGCGTCAACAGACTCGCAGCCGGGAGCGTAGGCCTCGTTGCTGGCCAGGCTCATGTTGACCAGCCGCACCCGCGGCTCCAACTCGGCGGCATGCGCAGCCAGCCAGTCGAGCGCGGCAACCCAGTCGCCGAGATCACCGCGCGCTTGGTCGTTGAGCACCCGCAGCGCTGTTAGCTGTGCTCCGGGGGCGATCCCGATGTCAGCGATCCGCTGATCGCCTTGCGAGACCAGAATGCCCGCGACGTGGGTACCGTGGACCGGCACGGTTCCGCTCGCGCTGCCCGGCCCCGACAGCCGGCTAACGCCGCCGGGGCAGCAGTTCGACGAGCAGAAGCACTCCTGCGCGGTGATGCGACCCTGCAGGTCGGGGTGGGCGGTGTCGATGGCGGTATCCAGCACCGCAATGCCGACGCCGGCGCCGGTAACACCGAGTGCTCGCACGATGTCGGCGCGGATCTGCGCCGCGCTCTGGGCGAGCGCCGCTCCGCCCTGGCGTGCGGCATCGATGCGGAGGACGCCTGGATGATGTGCCAGTGCCCTGAGCCCGGCGGCGGATACGGAAGCAGTGAATCCGTTGGCCAATGCGAATTGATGGCCGACCTCCAAGTCCTCGCCCGCGACTTGCCCCCGCACCTGCTCGATCACGTTCGCCCGTTGACCCGCGATCGCCGCTTGCCGGCGGCGCGCGGTACTCGCGCCCGAGCGTGGCTGCGGCTGCGGTTGGAGCGCCACCACAACGTGCAGCCGGGCATTGGTGGCCAAACGAGCGGCGACCTCCGGCCCAACCGCCGCGGCAAAGCCAGGAGTGGTGGCCAGGCAACTCCAACCACACGCCGCCGCGAGCATCAACCAGCGCAGTTGCACCCTGGCATTAGAATCAGGCGCCCCTAAGGTGGTCAAGCTCATTCTGGGCGGCGGTTCTCCAAACAGCCTGCGCTCCGGAAGGCGACCCGGTATGGCAAATGGTGCGCTGGCTGTATGGCCGGTTTGCGCCAAAGTGTTATGCGCGTGCCAGCGCCACGCTGATGTCGCCGTAAGTACATGCGCGTGAGGCCAGAGAAGCGGTCGGGTCGGACTGGACGCTCTGGCATCGCCGTTGCTCCAAATCTGGGCGAAAGTAGGTATTGTGTGATGCCGCGACACAAGGCTTGGACAATCGAGGGCGCCGCTCCCGCCTTCAGCGTGACAGTGCTGCTAGAAGTTGCCGGTTCGACCACGCGGCTGTTTCAGTTCGTCGGTGATCCTTGTGAGGAAGTCTTGCACTCGTTGCTGGACTACGTCGGGCAGCTAAGCGCGGCCGGCGGGCGCATCAACGTCGTGCTCGGAGGCCGCGGAGACCAGGCGGAGCAGCGGCGCTGGGCGGCGATACTGCGGGCGTCGCAGGAAAGCGCCAGCGTCGAGCTTGGCGCCGCCGTACACTGATTTCCCCCCTTCCTTGTACTTGCTGCACTTGCCCCCTCGATCTGCTCGCGCTTGCGCGCGCGTGGCGGATTGGTTACTGCCCGAGGCCTGATGACAGTTGCCGGCGAGTTCTCCATCGGCCCGGTGCGGGTGGCGCCGAACGCGGTGTTAGCGCCGATGTCGGGCATCACGGACTCGGTGTTTCGAGGCATGATCAGGGACGCCAACCCCGGGGCAGTGGGCCTAGCGGTGACCGAGCTGATCAGCATCGAGGCCGTGAGCCGGGGCGACGAGAAGTCGCTGCGCATGTTGCGGCCGGCGGCCACCGAGCAGCCGCTGGCGGTGCAGTTATTCGGGGCCGATCCGGCGCGGATGGCGGAGGCGGGCCGGGTGGCGGCGGCTCACGGCGCGGCGGTGATCGATGTCAATTGCGGCTGCCCGGTGCCGAAAGTGGTCAAGCGCGGCGGGGGCGCCGAGCTGATGCGCCAACCGCAACGGCTGGCGATGATTCTACGCGCGCTGCGGCAGGCGGTAACACTGCCGGTGACGGTCAAGATTCGCGCCGGCTGGGACGAGCACTCGCGCAACGCGGTTGAGATCGCGCGCCTGGCAGAAGGCGAAGGGGCCGCGATGCTGGCGGTGCACGGCCGCACGCGCATGCAGCTATACGGCGGCAGCAGCGACTGGCAGCTTATTGCCAGCGTCAAGGCGGCCGTGAGGATCCCGGTCGTCGGCAGCGGTGACATCGATTCGGCCGCCACGGCGTGGCAGCGTCTGAGCGAAACCGGCGTCGACGGGGTGATGATCGGGCGCGGTGCGCTGACCAATCCGTGGATGTTTCGGGAACTGGCGGCACTGCGTACCGGGCAGCCGTTGCAGGTGCCGGCGGAGCGAGAGGTGTGGCAGCTGATCCACGATCTGATCGAACGCCTCGCGGCCGAGTATCATCCGCGTGTGGCACTGGGGCGGGGCCGCGGATTGATCTGCCGCATGACTCGCGGGCGACCCGGCAGCGCCACGTTGCGTGAGATGGTGACGCGCGCGCCGTCGTTGGCGGCGGTGCTGGAGTTGCTGCGCGGGCGCTGCGAGGGGAAGACGTTGTTGCACGCGGCGTGACCCGCGGATTGCCCCGCTCCGGGCCCGGCCGGCAGCGTGCACGTCGTCACGGCGGCGGCAGATTGTCGGCTTTGGTTGGGAGCGGATCGAAGTTCAGCTGGTAGGTGCCCAAGCTGCCATCGTCGATAATCTGCAGCAAGAAGCCGAGGCAAGGGCTGTTGCCGGCTCCGGCCTGACACGGCGGGGAACCGGGGTAGAGAATCTGATCGCCCGGAAGTTCAGAAATAGCCGCCGCCGATCCCGCGCTTTCGCTTGGCTGCAAGAGGTCGAGAGTGCTCATGCGGAAATCGAAATCGGCACTGGCCTCGCCCGCTACTTCATATGCCGCCATGAGCAAGTCCGCCGGCCCGCGCACGAGGTAGAAGTCGCTGTGGGCACCGCTGGCATCAGCACAATCAGTGTCGCTGAGTTCCCCGGTCGCGTTCGCCACACCTATGTTGGTGAGCGGACAGTTCTGGTAAGTGACTTCGTACGGGCCACGCTGGCTGGGGGAGAGGCCGGTGATCATGACCGCGGCAGTGCCGGCCTCGGCCAGCGGCAGCGCCAGGTACCCGGCCGTGCAATGGTCTTGCGGCACGGTGGCCCCGCCGGTGAGCGACACCGTGGCGCACATATCATCCGGCAGCAGCAAACTGGCGGCGGTGCCGGTTGGCCCGCTGATCGCGTACACATCCAGCGCGGTGCCGCCGGCGAGCAGGCAGTCATCGTCGCTGAGTACGCCCGCGGTGACCCCTGCTGCCAGCGTCTGAGTCGGGCAGGACTGCACCAGCAGGCTGAAATTCGCCGGTAGCGCCTGCGGGCTGTCGGCCGAGATTTCGAGGTAGTGGGTGCCGGCCGGTACCATGCGGCTCACGCGCGCGCCGGCAGCCGAAACGCCAAATGGGTCGACGATGCTTTGCACCCGATAGCCATCCGCCCCGATTAACGTGAGCCGTGGACCAGCGAAGCCACTCACGGCGTCCAGGGTGATGGTTACGAACTGCGGCGTCGCGGTCGTGAATTTGTAGCTCTTGGTCTTGATGCTGCCGAAGGCCTCGCAATCACTGGTGGTGAAAGTACCCGCCAGCGGACTGCCCACGGCCACCGTGGTCGCCGCGCAACGTTGCACGTACACGTCGTATGCCACATCCGGGTCCGGTTCCCACGAACCGGCGAAGCTCTCGGTGGAGTCGCGCGTATTGGCGCCGACAACCAGGGTGTAGGTGCCGGTGCTGCCCGCGGTAGTGGCAATCTGGTCGTCGTCGTCGTTCTCGGCCACGGCGGTGCCATCCGGCGCGAGCAGCCAGAGGTGCGGGTCCATGTAGCCCTCCGGATCGACGCTGGCGTCAACGGTGGCACTGAACACGTCGCCGGCAGTTAGGGCCACCCCGAATAGATCGGCGTTGGTGTTGCGCTCCGGCCCGTAGACGGTGATGTCGGGTGAGATCAGCGGGGTGTGACAGTCGCTTCCGGTCAGAATTGGCTGCGGGCTGAGCTTGGTCTTGGCGGCGCCGGCGGTGACCGCGCGCACACCACAGGCCGGGCGGCCGAACTGAATTGTGTAGCGCCCGAGCCCGCCGCTGGTAAAGATGGTGTACGTGCCACTCTGGGTGCTGAAGAACTCGATTAGGGAATTGAGGGATTCCGGATTGGCATCGATATCACCGTTGTCATCCTCAGCCATCAGACGACCGCTGGGACCGATGAGCCGCAGGAAAGGGTCGATCTCGTCGTCGATCCACAGCATGGTGATCTTGATGCGTTCGCCGGCGGTGCTGGTGAAGCTGTAAGCGTCGGCTTTAGACCGTGGGTCGGTCGGATCGGGGCAGTCCTCTGCGGCTAAGGTGCGATTGCTCAAGGTGCCGCTGATAGCGGTGACCGGGCACGTGCGCGCTGTGACCTTGAGGGTGTAGGAGCCCAGCGCAATCGGGGCGGTGGGGCTAGAGGTAACGGTGATGTTATACGGGCGATCGCTTGAGACGTAGAACTCCAACGGCGAGAGCGCGGCCGTATCGTAAAATACCCCGGTGATGTCGCTGACGGTGATCCAGGGGGTGAAGCCGCTAGCAGTTACCTCGATCTTGAGCGCGGTGCCACGGGTACCGGTGATGGTGTACATATCCGTGCTCTGATAACGGCTGGGATTGCCGTACTGCCTGACACAGTCCCCGGCATCGAGAGCCCCCGAGATGGCAATGGTAGCGGTCGGGGCCGGGGCCGTGCCGAGATCGGTGACGATGCAGTTCAGGATCGGCGTCGGCGTCGGTGTAATCGTCGGGGTCACGGTCGGCGTCGCCGTTGGGGTGTCGGTGGGAGTTGCTGTAGGCGTAGCCGTCGGGGTTCTGGTGGGCGTGCTGGTGGCAGTGTTCTTCGGTGTGGACGTGATCGTCGGTGTACCCGTCGGCGTGCGTGTGAGCGTGACCGTCGCGGTGAAGGTCGCGGTTCGGGTCTGAGTTGCGGTGCGTGTCGCCGTGCGGCTGGGGCTGGCGGTGGCGGTGCTGGTCTCGGTGGCGGTAGGCGGCAGTGTGCGCGTTGCGGTCAGCGAGGGCGATGCGGTCGGTGTGGCAGTGGGTGTGAGCGTCGGGATCGAGGTGGGCGACGGCGTCGAGGTGACCGTCGCGGTCTGGGTCGCCGTATTCGCCGGAGTACTGGTCTGTGTGGTGGTCGGGGTCAGTGTTTCGGTCCGAGTTGGCGTGGCGGTGGCGGTGGCGGTTGGCGATGGCGGCAACGTTGGGCTGAATGTCGGTGTTTGACTGAGCGTCGCGGTCGGGCTGGCGGTCGAAGTTGGGCTCGATGATGAGGTCGGTGTTGCCGACTGGGTCGGCGTCTGCGATTGGGTTGACGTCGGCGTTGGCGACGGCGAGTGCGTCGGGCTGGAGGTCGGCGTTGCCGTTGGCGAGACGGTCCGGGTAGGCGTGATGGTCGAGGTGGGAGTAATGGTTGGCGTCAGCGTGATGGTGGATGTGGCCGTAGGTGTACGGGTCGGTGTTGCGGTGCCGGTGTGAGAGGAGGTCGCGGTCATGGTCGTGGTTGGCGACGATGTTGGCGTCGCGGTGAGGGTTGGTGACAGCGACGGCGTCGAGCTAGAAGTGGGAACCGAGGTAGGAGAAGGGGTGAAGGTCGGAGGCAACGTAGCGCTGGGGGTTGGCGTGGGCGAAGCGAGGCCGACCACGTACATGACCACGACCTCGGGCACATCGGCAACGGTGATGCGGCCGTCACCGTTGGCATCGGCGCCAGCCGGCTCTGCGGTGGCGTTGCCACCATCGAACATCTTTTCGACGAGGAGCTGGAGGTCTGCGCTCGTCACGCGGCCGTCACCGTCGACATCGCCTGCAATGGGGGTCGCAGCGGCGCGGGTTGCAACTAAGCCCAGCAGGCCGAGCGTCAGCACTAGCGCGCGGGCACAGGGTCGGCTGAAGTATCTGCTCAAGCGACTCAGCACGGTATCGAGGCAGATACAGGAGCCGGCCACTGTGAGGCAATAGGGAATTTCCCTTATCCCAACCGGCACCGGCGGCCTCAGGGCCCGCGACAAGCACTTGCCATGTTGTCTGTGACCAGAAAAATTGCTGCGCCCAGCCCTTGACTCTGCCAGACCGGCCGTCTAAGAGTACCTGCGATCGCCATGAAGTGCTGTTCTGAAGGCGGGACCCGATCACGACGTTGATCCCACTTTCGTGTCCAAATCCTGACACCAACTCCGCAGTGCATAAGCTTGCGCGCACGTGCGTGTGACACGGCACAAACACAATTCCGACTCACGGCCGAAGCGGGGCGTCGACGCGCCCCGGAAGCGAGCGATTGCCATGTCGTCGCCAGAATCCGCACGAGCGCCGCGTAATGCCGACCTGGGGAGCAGCCAGAGTTCGGCCTTTGATGACATGACCGAAGCCTTGCCCCAGGACATTGCGCGCGGTGAAGAAATCGAAGGCGTCATCTCGATGCTCGGTGAGATCGACGTCGACGCGGTCGAGTCCCTCGCCGAGACCGCGGTACCCAAGGATACCGAAGAGAAAGAAGAATGGGTCGAAGAGGAGCGCGAGGAAAAGAGCTACGCTGAAGACACCTCGGACCCGGTGCGCATGTACCTCCAGGAAATGGGGGCCGTGGCACTGCTCACGCGCGAGCAAGAGGTTGAGATCGCCAAGCAGATCGAATCGGGCGAGCGCGAGGTTCGCGAACAGGTCTTGGCGCTATCCTATACCCTGACCTACATGCTGGAGCTGGCCGACCTCATCAAGACCGGCGAAATGGCCGAGAAGGACCTCCACGACGAGGAGGCGACCGAAGAGGAGGATGACGGCGAAGTCACGGGCGAGGAGGTGGTGCAGCAGCAACAGGCCAATACCGGCGCCGTGCTCAAGCTGTTGGAGCGGCTGCGCCGCTTGGTGACCGATCGGGCGGAGGCCGAAGCTGAGGAGCGCCGAGTTCGCCAGACTCCCAAGCACAAACCGGCCGAGCGCCGGCTCAAGAGCATCGACAAGCGTGTGGTCGAGACGCTCGAACAGCTGCAGATCGGGCGCCATCATATTACCGCCGTGGTCGAGCGCTTACGCAAGGCCGCCCGTTTCATCCGCCAGCAGCACGAAGTCATTCGCCGCCATGAAGAGCGCCTGCGCCGGTCCGCCGGTGAGATCCTCAAGATCGGCACCCGGCTGCGTGCTGATGACGGCCGCGCGGTTGCCAACGCCAGCCGGCAGCTGCGCTTGCAGCCGGACGATGCCCGGCGCGTGGTCGAAGAGCTGCGCATCGCCCGCCGCCAAATCAGCGAGGCCGCGCGCCAGGTGGGCATGGATGAGGACGAACTCAGCCGCGTTCTGGTGGTGATCCAGGCGGGCGAAAACAAGGCCCAGGACGGCAAGAAGAAGCTCATCGAAGCCAACCTGCGCCTGGTGGTCAGCATTGCCAAGCGCTACACTAACCGCGGCCTGGGTTTCCTCGATCTGGTGCAGGAAGGCAACATCGGCCTGATGCGCGCGGTGGAGAAGTTCGAGTACCAGCGCGGGTACAAGTTCTCGACTTACGCCACTTGGTGGATCCGCCAATCGGTCAGCCGGGCGATCGCAGACCAGGCGCGCACGATTCGCATTCCCGTGCACATGATCGAGACCATCAACAAGGTGGTCCGCTCGTCGCGCTACCTGGTGCAGCAGCTCGGCCGGGAACCCACCCCGGAGGAAATCGCCGCCAAGATGGAAATGCCGCTCGACAAGGTGCGCAAGGTCTTGCGCATCGTCAAGGAGCCGGTATCGCTGGAAACCCCAATTGGCGATGAGGAAGAAAGCTCTCTGGGCGATTTCGTCGAAGATCGGCAGACGGTGTCGCCGGCTGACGCCGCGGTCTACACCAGCCTGGAAGAGCAGACGCGCAAAGTCCTGGCGACCTTGACGCCGCGCGAGGAGCAAATCCTGCGCATGCGCTTCGGCATCGGTGAGAAGTCCGATTACACGCTGGAGGAAGTGGGGCAGCGTTTCGCGGTGACACGCGAGCGTATTCGGCAGATCGAAGCCAAGGCCCTGCGCAAGTTGCGCCATCCCAGTCGGGCCAAGAGTATCGAGGCGTTCGTCGGCAATTGAGCCGGCACAACCCCGCCTCGTGTGGAGGAAGTAGTATGATCAAGCAGAACCTCGAGAAGGAACTGCGTAAGTGGCGCGAAGCTCGAGCGCGCAAACAGAGTGGGCGGCAGACCCCGAGCGATCGCCGCACATTGCGGGTGAATGGGCAGGAGGTGGTGGTGATTACAAAGCCGAAACGGGCTCTCGCCTAAGTAAGTTTCCCGGCCGCCTTGCGGCCGTACACTCCCTGATACGATTTGTTTCACCCTTTCTTGCTGCGACGGTGGCGGCACCGGCGGGTGCGGTGGTGCGTCCTTGCGCCGGCACCGCCCCCTGCGGTAGCAAACCTCAGGAACGGGTTGATTGAGTGGACCGTACACGCTGGCTGCCGGTGACCGTAGTGGTCGCGTTTCTTATCGCCCTGCCGGGCGCTGAGCCGGCTTCCGCCCGCCGGCTGAACTGTGCCGCGGTGCGCGCCGCGCTCGCGCGTGGCCGCTCGGTCACGGAGGTGGCAGTGCAGTTCCAGACCTCAGCCGGCCGCGTGTTCGATTGCAAGCGCGATCAGCGTAAGCCAAGTAAGAAGGACCGCCGTGCGGCGCGCTGGCGGCCGAGCCCGACGCCGTTCCCCCAACGTCCCGATCTGCCCACCCCGATGGTCAGTCCGGAACCTCCCCGCCCGCGTTTTCGGGACTAAGGCGCCAGCCCGGCATCCTACCCGCCGGCCACGGGGGGAAAGATGCTGACCACGTCGCCGTCGTTGAGGACGCGGTCGAAGTCGCGATCGTGATCGCCGTTGACCAGCACCATTTGTGCGCTCGCACGCTCTATGTGCATGCGCGCCAGCACCTCACCGGTGGTCGTGCCGGCCGGCAACTCCAGCTCGCAGCGGCCGCGCGGCGAGCCCGGCGGCAACTGCTTGCGCAAGCTGGCGAACAGGCGCAGTTCGATCTTCATCCTCGGCTGGCCGCCGCTTCACTGCTTCTCCGCCTTTGGCAGTGGCGACTTATTGATTCCCGGTGTCGGCGTGCGCGGCAGGCGGTCGAAATCCGCGGGGCAGGTGGCGACGAAGTCCGCGTGATAGGGGCCGGCGTCGCCGCGCGGGCCGAGATTGTCGAAGCGAAACCCGCGCGCCGGCGACGCTCGCCCGATCGTGCTGCGGGTCAACAACTGGCTGGCCGCGCGGCTGGCTACGAATGCCCGGCGCAAGTCCCACGGGCGTTCGCGGAGATATTCCTTCCAGGCTCCGAGGTCCACTTGCGACTGGATCAGTCCTTTCAGCATGCCGACATCGGTCAGCATGGTGGCGTCCTCCGCCGGCCCGACGATGATTCCGCCGGCCAATCGCGTCCCAGCCCACACCAGCTTGCGATAGATGGGCCGCGCCGCGTTCCACATCACGTTGGTGTCGCCGTTGTCCTGCCAGCGGCCGAAGCTGGTGCAGTGCAAGCCGGCGACATCGAGGATATTCATCGCCAGGCTGCCCGGATACGACACCGAGCGTCCAGCCATGTTGGCGCCGGCGACGCGGCCGTGATCGACTGCGGTGGGTTGAATTGCGTGCACCACGGGCGGGCCGCCGAGCAGGTTGGGCCCTTGGGCGACGTCACCGGCCGCGAAAATGCCCGGCACATTGGTCCGCATCTCGGCATCGACCAATATGCCGTGATCGATCTCGACCCCCGAGCCGTTGAGAAATCCCAGGTTCGGCCGGATGCCGGTGGAGAGGATCACCAGATTGGCGCCGAGGGTCTGGCCATCGGTCAGCGCGACCGCTTTCTTGCGGGCGCCGGCGATCGACAGCACCCCGCAGCCGGTATAGATCTCCACACCCCGTTCGCGCAGCCAAGCTTCAGCGGCTTCGGCGCCGCGCCGGTCGAGCATCTTGGGCAGGATCTGTACTTCCTGCTCGATCAGCGCCAGCTTCCAGCCGCGCTTGTGCAAGGCGTTGAGAATGATCAACCCGATGAAGCCGCCGCCCACCAGCACCGCGGACGGGCACTTGGCCCGGCTCGACTCCTGCACCGCGATCGCGTCGGCCACGGACCACAAGTTGTGCACGTATCTGCCATCGCTGCCGGCAATCGCCGGCCGCAGCGGTGACGACCCGCTGGCGATCAGTAGCGTGTCGTAGCCGACGACCGATCCGTCATCGAGATATACGGTGCGGGCGGCGCTGTCGATCTGAACCGCGCGCCGGCCGATGCGGCGTTCCACCCGCAGCCGCTCGAAGTACTGGTCCGAGCCGGTATCAAGCTGGGCCTCGGTGATCTCCTTGGCCAGGAAATAGGGCAAGGCCATGCGCGCGTACGGCCGCTCGTTCGTAATCAGCGTAATCAGCGCACCGGAGTCGAACTGGCGAATGGTCTCGATGGCGTTGATACCGGCGGGGCCGCCGCCGATGATGACATGATGTGACATCGCTTTCCCCTCCGAACCCACGACGGCTAGCGCAGCATGAAGACGCGGGCTGCGGCCCGCGAACGCCCCGCCGGTTGCCTGATGCAGTCCGGCCGCCGGCTTCCCTCTTCCCGTTTCATGCCAGCCCTAGATCCTTGCGCTTCTGCAACGTGACCTCGCCCGTCTCGGTCCACCCGCGCAGGCGATAGTACTCGGGCAGCATCTCACCGAGCTTGTTCACCAAGCCCTTCGCCGGGCCCGACGGAATCGGTTCCTCGGTGATGCGCTTGGGGAGTTGATCATGGCCCTGGCCCAGCCCGGCGCGCTCATTCCATAGCCGCTCGAGGTTCCAGATGCGCTCGCCGGCTTGCGTCAACGACGCCAACGAGTACGGCACCCCGGTGGCCGCCACCAACTGCGGCAGCATGTCCTCCAACCCAACACCAAAAGTGAGGAAGACGCATAACCCGGTTGAGTCAACGGCCGAGGTGATGTCCTGAAAGATCTTGGTGATCTCGGCTTTGCCCTCGGTGCTGTGCGGGTCCATCTTCTTGGGGATACCGAGTATCTCGGGCGAAACGGTGTAGGACTTCAGATGGCAGGCGCCGCGGTTCGAGGTGGCGTAACCCAGGCCCATGCCTTGGATGGCGCGGCTATCATAGGCGGGGAACTCCTGACCGCGTACGCCCATGAAGAACTCGGGATGGCCGAAACGCGCCGTCAGCCGCTTCGAGCCCTCTGCGAGCAGGTCGCCAAAGCCCTGGCGGTAAGCGGTCTGTTCCGCCATCGCCACCAGCGCCTCGCCCGAGCCGAAGCGCAGCGGGCGGCCGGTGAGCGAGTTGGTGATGACCTCCTTTTCGTATAGCTCCATCGCCGCCGCCAAGGTGGCGCCGAAACTGATTGGGTCCATGCCGAGGTCGTTGCACAGCCAGTTAGCCTTGATGAGGGCGTCAAGGTCACCGATGCCGCAATCGGCACCCATGGCCCAGGCGTTTTCGTATTCCGGCCCCTCGCCGGCGATCTGCCAGTTGCGCGGGTGGGTGTTGACCAGGAACTTGCCGGCGGCCTCGCCGGGCAGTTTGGTGACGCGCCCGCAGGCGATGGTGCAGGCGAAGCAGGCCTTGTTGGCCACCAGCCGGGTCTCGGTCAGCGTCTCCCCGCTCATGCCCTCGGCGTCTTCGAAGACCGTTTGTTGATGATTGCGCGTGGGCAAGGCGCCGTGCTCGTTGATCACATTGACGAGCACCTCGGTGCCGTAGATCGGCAAGCCCTCGGCGGTGACCGCGGAGGCCTTCAGCTTGGCTTTCATCGCCCACGAGGCCGCCATGAACCCGCGCGCATCGGCGAGTCGGACCCCGCCGGTGCCGCGCACGGCGATGGCTTTGAGCAGCTTCGAGCCCATGACCGCGCCGACGCCGGAGCGGCCCGCCGCCCGATGCAGGTCGTTGAGGATGGCCGCGAACCGCACCAGGTTCTCGCCTGCCGGTCCGATCGACGCCACGATGGTGTCGGGCACACCCGACTCCTTGCGAATGATCTCCTCGGTGTCCCACACCCCCTTGCCCCAGAGGTGCTCGGCGGGGCGCAGCTCGACCTCGTCGTTGTGAATCCAGAGGTAGACCGGACGCGGCGCGCGGCCCTCGACGATCACCATGTCGTAGCCGGCGAACTTCAATTCCGGTCCCCAGTGTCCGCCGGAATTCGAGGTGGTGATCGCCCCGGTGAGCGCGCCCTTGGTCACCACCATGTAACGCGCGCCACACGAGGCGTTGGTGCCGGTGAGCGGGCCGGTGACGAATAGCAACTTGTTCTTGGGGCTAAACGGGTCAACGGTGGGATCGCCCTCTTCCCACAAATAGCGGGCGCCGAGACCGCGCCCGCCGACGTAGTCGCGCGCCCAGTCCTCGCGCAACGCTTCCTTCTTGATCGTGCCGCGCGTCAGATTGACGCGCAGAATCCTGCCAGTCCAGCCGCCGATCATTGCCCACCTCCCGCTTGCATCTCGCGCAAGCTGCGGTTGAGGTCGTCGGCCCACGGGCCAAGCCAGTCGGCCGCGGCCGTCTCGAGGTAGGTGATCGCTGCCGTCGGACAGGCGCGCACGCATGCGGGATCGCCGCCGCACAGATCGCACTTCACCGCCTTCTCGCTGTCGGGATTGTGCCAAACGGTGCCGTAGGGACAGGCGATGGTGCACAGCCCGCAACCGACGCAGAGCGCCTCGACCACCACCTTGGCGGTCACCGCCGAGATGGTAATGGCGTTCACCGGGCACGCGGTCATGCACCAGGCCTCGTCGCACTGAAAGCAGGTGTAGGGCGCGTAGCTGGCCTGGTCGTCAAACAGGTGCACGCGGATCAATGCGCGTGCGGGTTGAAACCTGCCGGTCTGCACAAATGAGCACGCCAGCTCACACTGGATGCAGCCGGTGCACTTCTCCGGAATGATGCGAAGCTGCTTCGCCACGACCCCTCCTTCTCTGGGCTGGCGATCCTAGCCCCTTGGGCAGTACCGGAGCAAGGGGCGCGCGCCGGCGCGACTGCCCGCTTTCCTTGTGTCGCCGGCGCGCCTCGGCTATCGCAACGGCGCATGGCCGGTTTCGAGTTCGACATGGCCTTCACGACCGCAGAGGTCGTCACCGGCACCGCGCGCCTGCTCGATCAACTCGGCTATCGCTGGCAACGGCGCGACCACGTCAGCGGCAGTGTGTTTGCGTTCACGCTGGCCGACGGCAATGCCCTCGAACTGTGCGTCGAGCCGCTGCCGGCTGAGCGCCAGACCTACCCCACGTGGTTTCCGCGCACCCTGCTGAGTGCACACAGCGCCGGCACGGAGGGCGCGGAGCTGGCAACCCTGCGCCGGGCGCTGGTGCTGGCGTTCTTGCGGGTGATGGGCTGAGACTACATGGATCAGCGAGCGCTCGACGAATTGCCCGGCGTAGAGCCGCCAGCGCGTCCGGAACAACTGAACCGCCGCGGCGAGCGCCTCGGCGCCGCCAGCGCCGCCGCCACCCTGGCGCTGTTCGTGCTCTTCGTCCTCTGGTTCAGACCCGGAGAAGTGCAATGGGGCGTGGACGCGCTCTGGCTCGGCGCCCTCGTCTTGTGGGGACTGACCGTGCGGCACCTGGCGGCACTGCGGCGCCTCGGCGGGCCGCGGCTGCCGGTATGGCCGCGCGGGCGCGAGCTGTGGCTGCCGGCGTTACTGTTGGCCATGTTCGCCGCCGGCTGGCTGCCGTTCTACGATAACTGGCGGTGGGCCTACACTGGCGACTCCATCGCTTGGTTCAGCACCGCCGCCGGCGCTGCAATCAACGGCCTGCACCAGAATCTGCTGAGCGTGCACGGAGTCGACGACAACTTCACCTATCCCCATTCGCTCGGATTCAATGCCTTGCTGTTCGCCTTCGGCCCGACGCTGTTCTGGCACCGGGTCGGCAAACTGATAGTGAGCTGCCTCTCGCTGGCGACCATCTACCTGTTCTTCGCTACCACCATCGGGCGCTACTGGGCCGCGGCGGTGCTGGTGGGTACAGCGACCAACTACGCCTGGCTGTGGTTCTCCTACGTCAGCTACGGCCACATCGACAGCCACATCTTCTATTTCCTGACGCTACTGGTGGCGCTGCGGATCTGGCAAGCCCCGGATCAGCTCGCCGCCTGGATGGTGTGCGGCCTCATCGGCGGGCTGTCGCTGTTCTTCACCCAGACCGCCTGGTCGGCGGTCGCCGCCGCGGGGCTGGTGCTCGGCGGTCTGGCACTGACAACGGGGCGGACAACCGCGGCGGCGGTATACGCGGCTTCCTTCATGCTCGCCGGCTGCCCGGTGCTGGTGCAGTTCGCCGACTTACTCCAGATGACCACGCGGCAGACGGCCTCGGTGTACCAGTGGGACTACCTGGTGCGAATCTTCACCACCATCCTGAAGCTGCCGTACCAGTCGCCGCACTACCACATCGGGGTATTCGGGGCGATCCTACGCTGGCCGTTGGGCGAGCTGTATGTGCCCGGCGCCGCCCTGGCTGCGCTCGGCGCGCTTCCCGCCGTACGCCGCTGGCTGCGCCTGCCCGCGGTTGCACCGCTGCTTCTCGGTATGTTGCTCTGGGATGCGGTGCTGATGACCCTGACCAACGGCGGCTACGGTACGCCGTCGACCAAGCGAACGTACAACCTTACCCCGCTGCAGGTCTTCCTATCGCTGTTGCCGGCTTACGTGGCCTACCAGTGGACGGCGCGCTGGCTGTGGGCCCGGCGCGCGCTCGCCGCGCTCGTGGTTGTCGCCCTGGGCGTGTATGCTGCGGCCAACTTCCTGCTCATCGCCCACCCCGCGAAGGGGATCTACGGCATCAATGTTTACGACGGCCTCATCGAATTGCGCCAGCGCCATCCGCAGCGGCGCGTGGTGCTGCTGAGCTCGCGTGAGGACTTCACCCGCGTCCTCGCCCCCGAGGGCTTCTTCGGGCAGGAGTACGAGCTTGCCGGCCGGCTCACGGTCGAGCTCAGCTTCGAGCCGGCGGTGGTCGCCGCCGCTTGCGAGCAGCGGCTGGTGATTTGTTACGAACCCAACGCCGATCGCTCCCGCTTCGAGCCGCTCTTGCAGCGCTACGGCGAAGTGCTCAAGCCCTTTGAACTGCTCAACTCGGTGGAGATGGTCTGCTACGAGTGCGTGCAGGAACCAGCGCTGGCCGGCCGGTGAAACCTGTGCCCGCGCCGGCTTGAAGCTGCTGGGCGGCTTGCTTGACGCCGGGAGCGGCGCTACGCGGGCTGACGAAAGGACGACACCATGGCTATCGACTTCAGCTTTCCTCCCGAGATCGACGAGTTGCGCCTGAAAGTGCGGCGCTTCATCGCCGAGGTGGTGCGGCCGGCCGAGGCCAAGATCGCCGAGCGCGAGAACGACCGCCGCTTCCTTATCCAATCTATCATCGAAATGCGCGTCGCGGCCAAGGATTGGGGGTTGTGGCTGCCGCACATGCCGAAGGAGTTCGGCGGTATGGGGCTCGGCCACGTGGCGATGGCGGCGGTGTCGGCCGAGGCCGCCAAGTCGGGCTTCGGGCCGTATGCCTTGAACGCGCAGGCGCCCGACGAGGGCAACATGCACACCCTGCTGCACTGGGCCACCGAGGCACAGAAGGAGAAGTATCTCCGCCCGCTGTGCGAAGGTATGGTGCGCTCCTGCTTCGCGATGACCGAGCCCGAGGTCGCCGGCTCCGATCCGACGCTGATTCAAACGCGGGCTGTTCTCGATGGCGATTCCTGGGTCATCAACGGTCATAAGTGGTTCATCTCGGGTGCCAGCGGCGCCAAGTTCGCGATCCTGATCGCCCGCACCGAGGACAATCCGGAGATTCCGCAAGCGGCGAACTCGGCGTTCCTCGTCGATCTGCCGGCCCCGGGCTTCAACGTCGTCCGTGACGTGCTCACCATGGCCGGACACCACAACCACGCCGAGATCCGCATCGAGAACCTGCGCGTGCCGAAAGCGAACCTGCTCGGTGGCCGCGGCCAAGGGCACTTGCTCGGCCAGGCCCGCCTCGGGCCGGCGCGCTTGGCCCACTGCATGCGCTGGATCGGGCAGGCTGAGGTCGCGCTCGACCTGATGGTCGAACGTGCGCTCAACCGCTTTGCGCACGGCTCGTTGCTCGCCGACAAGCAAGGCATCCAGTGGATGATCGCCGATTCAGCGATGGAGCTATACCAGGGCAAACTGATGGTGTTGCACGCTGCCTACAAGATCGACCGCAAGGAAGATTTCCGCAGCGAGGTGTCGATGGCCAAGCACTTCGTCGCCAACATGCTCAACCGCGTCGTTGATCGCGCCATCCAGGTGCACGGCGCGTTGGGATACTCGCTCGATACGCCGCTGGCGCGCATGGCGCAGCATGCCCGCTGGGCGCGCTTCGCCGACGGCGCCGACGAAGTCCACCAGTGGCGTATCGCCCAACGCACCATCGACGCCTACAAGCGCGACCAATCGACGCGCGCAGCGACGGGAAATCTACCGCTGTGAGGGGCCGCGCTTTTCGCCTGCGGCCGTGGTTTCGCTCGGCTTCGACGCCCGCGAGAGCTGCGGCCGGCGGTCGAGCGGCGCATCGAGCGGCAAGCCCTGTTCTTGGCAATAGGCGGCAATGTGGGCCAGAAACTGCGGGCCGAGGTCGCGCTGCTTGCGCTCGCCGACACCGCGCACGTCCAGCAGCGCCGCCGGCGAGCTCGGCCGCACCCGCGCCAAGTCGCGCAGGGTGGCATCGCTGAAGACTACGTAAGCCGGCACGCCACGCTCCTCTGCCAGCGCCCGGCGCAGCGCGCGCAGGCTGTCGAACAGGCCGCGATCAACGCCTTCCCACGACTCCTCGTCGAAGCGAGTGCGGCTGACCGGTGTGGCCTTGGGTTGCAACAGCCGCACGCTGCGCTGCCCGCGCATCACCGCCCACGAGGCTTCGTTCAAACGCAAGACCGGACGCTCATCGCCGGCGCGTTCGAGCACGCCGGCATCGATCAGCTGATAGACGATGTTGGTCAGCGGCTTGCGTTTGGCATCTTTCAGCAGCCCGTAAGTGCTGACGCGCTCGTGTTGCCAGCGCCGGATGCGTTCAGTGTCGGCGCCGAGCAGCACATCGACGATGTGTTCGACGCCGAAGCGCTCGCCGGTGCGGGCGACGCACGAGAGGATCTTCTGCGCGGTCACGGTGCCGTCAGTGACGCCTTCGAGTTCGCCGAGGCAGACGTCGCACGCGCCGCAGTCCGCCCGCTCGTACGACTGGCCGAAGTACTCCGAGAGCAGGCGGTGGCGGCAGAGCGCCCCGCTGCAGTACCGCCGCATGTGTCCCAGCAGTGCTTGGGCAGCGGTGATCACGTCGGCCGGGGCGTTGGCCTCGGCCGCGCTCTTCTCGATCAGCGACTGCCAGCGGATGGCATCGGCGGCCGAGTAGAAGAGCACGCACTCGGCCTCGAGGCCGTCGCGCCCGGCACGGCCGGTTTCCTGCTGGTAGTGTTCGAGCGACTTGGGCATGGCCGCGTGGATGACGCAGCGCACGTCGCTGCGGTCGATGCCCATGCCGAAGGCGACCGTGGCCGCGACCACGTCGAGTTGTTCGGCAGCGAACCGGTCTTGGGTCTGGCGGCGCTCATCGGGCAGCATGCCGGCGTGGTAATGCGCGGCGCGCACGCCGTTGCGGCCCAGCCAATCGGCCATCGCCTCGGTGTCTTTGCGGCTGATGCAGTAGACGATCCCGGCCTGCCCGGCGTGCCGGCGCACAGCTGCCAGCACTTGGCTGTAAGGATCGACGCGCGGCACCACCCGGTACACCAAGTTGGGGCGGTCGAAGGTGCCGACGAGCACGGCCGGGTCTTTGAGCCGCAGCTGTTCGACGATGTCGGCGCGCACCCGTTCGGTGGCGGTAGCGGTGTAGGCGTGGATGCTGGCCTGAGGAAAGCGCGTCTTCAACTCGGCGAGCTGGCGGTACTCGGGGCGGAAGTCATGGCCCCAATGGCTGATGCAATGCGCTTCATCGATGGCGAAGGCCCGCACCTGAGAACGCGTCATCAGTTGCAGAAAGCGCGCCGTCAACAGCCGCTCGGGCGCGACGAACACCAGCCGGTACTTGCCGGCGTTCAGGCCCTGCTCCACCGCGTGCAGGTCCTCGGCCGGCATGCCGCTGTGAAGTGCCGCCGCCGGGTAGCCGCATTGGCGCAAACCGTCGACCTGATCCTTCATCAGCGCGATCAGCGGCGAGACCACGATGTCCGTACGCTGGGCCAGTTCCGGCGGCACTTGGTAGCACAGCGACTTGCCGCCGCCGGTGGGCATCACCACCAGCGAGTCGCGTTGTTCAACGCCGGCGCGGATCGCTTGCTCTTGTAGCGGGCGCAAACCGGTGAAGCCCCAGTAGCGCCTTACGGTTGCCAGGATCTGAGCCGCTGGCCCTGTCGCCGATTGACTCATCGAATCCGCTCCGGTGCAAGGACCCACAACAGTCCACAAAGCGGCCGAGGAATCAATGAGGGAGCAGCTCCGTTGTAAAACCATCTTCTCCCCTGCCCCGCGGTCTCGTACCGGACGCCTTCGGGCGCCAGCGCGCAGCGAGCGCCGTCGCTTCTAGCGAGGCGGAGGTTTTCTGGGGCGAGCGTGCTCGCGATCGCTCAGGATCCTTGGGTAGTCGGCGTTGTTCCTAATGCTGCGTCGCGTTTCTCAACGAGCTAGTGCAGCAGCGTCTCGGTGCCGAGCCCTTGGTTGGCGCTGCCCGCCAGCCGCTGCATGCGGCGGATGATCTTGTTCGCTTCCGCGATCAAGGCGCGGCGCAGGCCGGCTTTGTCGGTGCGGCCGAGCCAATCGCGCAGCGCCTGCAAGTCGCGCTCGAGTTCGCCCATGCGGACCAGGTGCTGGTGTCGCGATTGGTCGCGCCGGGCGTGTGCGATCGCCATGCGCCAGTGCGCCAGCTGCTCGTCGATAGCGTTGAGCGACAGCTCGAATAGCTCACCACTGTCGTGCGCCGGCGGATCCGCTGGGCGGCGGGGCATACTCGGGCGGGCTACCGGCCGGGCCGGCACCTGCTTTCCAAAACCGTACTTGCGCATCACGCCGACGACCACGCCGCGGATGCAGATGTCGTCGCCCCGGATCACCAACGGCAGCAGCTCGGGGTTGGCGGGCTGCAAGCGGATGGCGCCGTCGGCCTCGCGGTAGAACTTCTTCACCGTAACGCAGCCGTCGATCTCGGCGACTACCGTCTGTCCGCTCTCGGCCTGGGCGCAGGGCTGGACCACGAGGAAATCGCCGTCGTGGATGCCCTCGTCGATCATCGAGTTGCCGCGCACGCGCAGCGCGAACACCTTGCGCCCGCCCCACAGTGCCGCCGGCACACTGAGGGTGTCGTCGATGACGAAGGCGCGGTACGGCTCCCCGGCCGCGACCACCCCGAGCAACGGAATCTCGATCGTGTCGCCGATCAACCCCGCATGCACCTCGAACGCTGCCTCCATGCTCGCCTCCTGTCTTTTGACGGTGGCAACATATGCGAAAATTAGGCGAAGATCAACCATTGCGGCCAACACCCGTGCAGCCCCCGAACAGCTGCGGCAGCAATTCGGGTGGCGATGTGCAATAAGCAACCAGCGGAGTGCGCATGGCTTGGTCAAGAGAGAAAGCCCTCGGCTGTATTCGCGAGGTGGGGTTGATTCCTATCATCCGCGCCGCCGCGGCCGCGGAGGCCGCGCGGGCCGCCGAAGCGATCGTGAGCGCTGGCGTCGGCATCGTCGAGATCACCGTCAATACCCCGGGCGCGATCACGGTGATCGAGCAGCTCGCCCGACGCCACGGCGATGCACTGTTGCTCGGCGCCGGCACGGTGCTCGACGCCGGCGTGTGTCAGGCCGCGATTACGGCCGGGGCCGAATTCATCGTCAGCCCGACGATCGAGCTGCCAGTCATCGACGCCGCGCGCCGCGCCGGCAAAGTGTGCATTCCCGGCGCCTTGACGCCGAATGAGGTGCTGGCCGCCTGGCGTGCCGGAGCGGACTTGGTGAAGGTCTTTCCCTGCGGGCCCGCCGGCGGAGCCAAGTACGTCAAGGCGTTGAAGGGACCCCTGCCGCACATTGAATTGGTCGTGACCGGCGACCTCGCAGCGGACACGATTCCCGACCTCATCCGCGCCGGCGTCACCGCCATCGGTCTTGGCAGCGAGCTGTTCGACTGGCAGGCGCTGCGCGAGGGCAGGCTGGAGGAGGTCAGCGCCAGGGCGGGCGCGCTGGTGGAGATGATCCGCGCCGCCAGACAGCCGCGCGTCTAGCCCACCTCAGCTCGCCCGCCCAGCCGGGCGCTGGCCCAGCGCTAGCCGAAACGCGCCGGCGACAGCGCCGCCGCGTCGAAGCGTTCCGTGCCACCGTGCAGCAGTAGGTCCGCCGCGATGGCACCGACGGCGCCGCTGGTCTCGATGCCGCAGCCGCCTTGGCCGGCGAGCCAGAAGAAGCCTTTGACCAGCGGGTCTTCGCCGACCACCAGCACACGATCGGGCGTAAAGGTGCG
Source organism: Deltaproteobacteria bacterium (assembly GCA_016210005.1). Classification (NCBI taxonomy): domain Bacteria; kingdom Pseudomonadati; phylum Myxococcota; class Myxococcia; species Deltaproteobacteria bacterium. Next base: position 22,369 of record JACQVA010000268.1, read on the forward strand.
CAGGCCGGCCCACTTGCGCCGCAAGGTCTTGGGCGCCAGTCGCGGGGCAAGGCGCGCGAAGCGCTCCATCGCTTCCGCCACCACGGCTTCAACGGGCGCGGCGTCGCAGGGCTCCATCGGCTCCTCGTCCATTGGGCACACCAGCAGGCCGCCCGACTCGGGCGCGAAGTACAGGTGCTGCGACTCGTTCTCCACCAGCGGCCAGTCGCGCACATCGATGCCGTCAGGCGTAGCGAAGGTGATGATGGTGCGGCGATGCGGCGTCAGCGGGACCGGGGCGGCACCAGCCAGTTCCCCCACCTTTCGTGCCCACGCACCGGCAGCGTTGACCACCCAGCGGGCATCGATCTCGCCGGCGTCGGTTATCACCCCGCGGCAGCGCCCGCCCTCCACCCGCACGCCCTTCACCTCTACGCCCCAGCGGTATTGCAGGCCGCGGCGACCGGCATGGCGCAGATAGCTCCACAACAGCTCGTGGACATCGACCCGGCCGTCCTGCGGAAGGAAGACCCCGCCCTCGAAGTACTCCGGCGACAGCACCGGCATACGCCCGAGCACCTCAGCCTGTGACAACAGCTGCGCCTGCGTGCCGCGTTCGGCGAACAGCGGCAGCAGCTCGCGCACCGCACTCCACAGCGGCTCCTGGAACGTCACCAGTATGCCCGACTGGAACAGCACCGGATTCTCGGAGAAACCCGCCGGCAGGTGTCGCAGGAAGGCCGCCCCTTGCGCTTTGAGGGCTTGCAGCTCCGGCACCGGGTCCCACTCGACCACCGAGGCCGCGCTGCGGCCGGTGGAGTGATAAGCCGGCTGCGACTCGCGTTCGAGCAGCAGCACGTCGCTCATGCCGCGCTCGCTCAGGAAGTAGGCGAACGAGGCCCCGGCAATGCCTCCACCGATGATGACGACTTCGAAGCGATCTCTATTGTTCTTCATGAACGGTCTTTCGCGCCACGGGTCTGGTCTCGTAACACGTATTGGTCGCCGGCGCACGCCGGGGCGCAGTGCAACGCCTCTAGGCGCGGTGGGTCTTCGCCGCGTCGTGAGCGGCTCAGTCAACCCCGTGCCCCGTGCGCGGTCGGGGGACTCGTCGGTGAAGCCGGCGGCGGCGCTACGGGATGAAGACGCCGCCTTCGAAGCGGTCGTAGCCGTAGACCAAGCGCGGAGCGACCGTGGTCGCGTCAACGGACACGCCCGACTCCTCCGTCGTGCTGAAGCCGGAGGCGACCTCGGCCCACAAGCCCCGTGCCACCTCGGTGTCGAACTCGAAGCGACTAAAACTGCGCGGCACGTCGCGCGCGTCCTCGGCCAGAACGCGGCGCCGCCTGTCTGCCCGATCGCCCTCGTCGCCACGGACGGGTGGAGCGCCTTGTTCGGCACTGCCTCCTGTTGCTTGATCGAAAATGGCCATATAGGATTTCAACATGGACATTTCGGTGACGCAGTTTCGTGCGAGCTGCCTTGAGCTGATTCGACGTGTGGAAATCGCAGGAGAGCCGGTGGACATCAAGCGACGGGGCAAGGTTGTCGCCCGGCTTACACGAGCACCGAAGGTGGGCAAGGCCGCGCCCAAGGCGTGGGAGGTGCTTCGAGGTTCCGGAGAACTGAAGGCTGAACCAGAAGAATCAGTGATTGACGAAGCGGAGTTCGAGGTCTCTCGGTGAGAATTCTGCTGGACACGCACGTTTGGCTCTGGTGGCTGCTCGGCTCCGACCGGCTTGCGACCCGCGAGCGTCGCGCACTGGACCGACTGGCGTCGCGCGCGCAGCTGCGTTTGGCCGCGGTAAGCCTCTGGGAGGCACAGATGCTGTACGCGAAGGGACGGCTCACGCTGGACCGGCCATTCGACGTCTGGATCCGAGAGGCGGCGGGTGCCGCTGTAATCGAAATCGCTCCGCTCGACGTCGAAATCGTGATCGCCCTCAACGGTCTCCCTGCTTCCTTCCATGGCGACCCGGCGGATCGGCTGATTGTCGCTACCGCTCGCGCGCACTGCATTCCTCTTGCAACCTACGACAGAGTGATCCGAAAGAGCCGGGCAGCCATCATCTGGAACATCCGCTGAGTGGAGCCGTCGTGCGCATGAGCGGCCCGGCGCACGACCGCCCGCGAGGAGGTTCGGGCTTCATGCCGATCCGCTCCGTGCGCGGGTTCGGCGTTACTTCACGTGGCGAGCGGCGTCGAGGGCGAGGCACGTAATGAAGCCTGCACCAGCCAGGAGAACAATTGCGACAATGATGTCCATGGCTACAGTTCCTCCAACTTTGCGATGGCAGACTCAATGCGCGTATGCAGCCAATAGCAGCCCCACGAAACACCGACGAGCGCCACGATATCACCGAGGATCAGCGCCCATCCAGCAGACCGGAAGTTCCCAAGCAGCCACCCCATCAGGCTGATGTCCGTGACGATGACGATACCGAGCCAGAGCTTGAGATACGCGATGTGCTCCTTGGCCACGTCGAGCTAGGACATGCTTCACCCGGTCGACCGCACCTTGGACCGTCGCGTTTCGCGAGCGCACGACGTGCCGAACTTCTACACCCGGCAGCACCAATATTACTGCGCCCCCGCCCCCGTGGCGCTACCGGTGCCCTCGCGTCTTCTTGATAACGGAGGCCTTGTAGGTGTTCGGCATTCTCACTCGTTATGATGGCGCCGACGCCCACCGAATTCCATGCTCTTCGTCACACGCTCGAGGGCATTTCCCGCGCGCCATGTATAATCCTCACGACCTCGACTCGGTTGGGGTGCACGCGGTAGACGAGGCGGTACTTCCGAACGATGAGCTCCCGGATCGCAGGATCGTCGTACTCTGGAACACGGCGACCGCGTTCTGCGAAAACACGGAGCGAGCGCGCCGCGGCGACCAGCTCGCGCACGATGGTGGCGGCGTACGACTCGGAATCGCGAGAGATGTGCTCAGCGACGGGCACCAAGTCATCGCTGGCCCAGCGTGACCAGACTATTTCCCGATCCATCGCGCCACCCGCTGCTCAACTTCTTCTTGGGACAGCGTGCGGCCCTCGGCAATATCGCGCAATCCGGCATCGATCGCCTGACGCACGTAGATGCGGTACTGGATATCTTCGAGCGTTGCGTCCTCCGGGAGCGCGTCGAGAATACGTCGAACTTCGTCCTTGGCCGTCTCCATGTCGGCTCCTCTGCCACAGCAATCTCTACCTTAATCGGAGGATTCGAGAAAGCTCGCGGCGACCGAACGGTTGCCGGTCACCCGCGGCGCCGCAACGGAGCGAGCAACATAGACTGCCCGGCCATGCCACTGACGGTGCTGGCACCCCCGCGCCGCACCGCCGCCGTCGGGTGGAGCGGCCGAGTTGACCGTCGGCGTCCACGTGTGCTGGGTTCGACCTCATAGTGATCGGGCTCAGTTCTGACACCGTGATCATGCACCTGTCGCATTTATGCCCGCCGCGCCCGAAGGATCAAGAGCACGGGTCCCAGACAATCGCTCCGCCCTCGACGCCCGGTCGTGCGATGCACAGGCGCGGCCCCACCTTTCCGTGTGTTCGTTCGTTGGTGCTTGCGACCCTTCCGGTCATCGTCGTTCCAATCGTGGCACCCCGCCGCTGCCGCCGGACGGCTTGGCGCTGAGCCGCGCCGTCTCTTAGGCGTCGGCTCCAGCGGCGGGTTCGGCGCAGCCGCGATCACACGCGCGGGCTGGCGCCACGGCTGGTGTGCCAGAACGCCAGGATCTCGACAGCGGCCGGATCGGACCGGACCCGGTAGTACAGATGGTAGTGAACTCGACTCAGATGAACGCGCCTCACGCCTGCAAGCCGTGCACTCTTCGCTCGTGCCCCAACTCCCGGCTGAAGCGCGATGAGACGAAACACGCGCACGATCTCCTGTCGCACGGCCCCCGGCGCGGCGGGCCGGTTGGCGTCCCACCACTCGGAGGCCTTCGCGATCTCCCGAGCGGCTCGGCGAGTGACCTTGATCGGAAGCGGGCTGGTCACTCCCGACCGCCAAGGTCCCGCAAGAGCTGGTCACCATCGATCACGTCCCCCCGGTCGGCTTCTTCGACGGCTGCAAGAAGGGCAGCCTCGTCGTCGGCGCTGAGCTCAAAAACCTCGCCGTCTTCCGGCGCGAGGACTGTCACGGTCGATCCTTCTGAGAACGGGCTGCCGTCAACGACGATCTTGCCAGATACGACCTTACCGGTTGCAACTTTCATAGCTTCTCCGTACCGCCTACGAGCCCATCTGCCCAGCGAAAGCCCGGGCGGGTCACCGATGTCGCCGAACGGTTGCCGGTCACCCGCGGCGCCGCGACGGAGCGAGCAACATAGACGGCCCGGCCATGCCACTGACGGTGCTGGCACCCCCGCGCCGCGCCGCCGCCGTCGGGTGGAGCGGCCGAGTTAGGGTTTCGTGAGCCGCTGCTTCCAGTAGCCAGGCTCGCGACTGCAGTGCATGACGGCGACGATGAGAACGAAGTCGGGCTCAATGGTGTAGAGGGCCCCGTACGGAAATACATGCGTGAGGCAGCGCCGGACATCTTCCTCAATCACTCGCCAGCGTGTCGGCGCTTCGAGAATCCGCCCGATTGCATCCTCGACGGCCTCGATGAACCGCAGTGCCAGCGCCGGCTCCCGCTCAGCGTACCAGAGGGCGGCCGCGTCGTACTCTTCGAGCGCTTCCGGATGGAACTCATATCTCATCGCCGCACGGAGGCACGCACCTTCCGGAGGGCCTCATCACCTGGAACCGTCTGCACGTGCCCAGCGCGCACTTCGTCCCGCCTGCGTATAGCTTCGGCGGCCCACAGCCGATCGATGCGCCCAAGCTCGTTTGCGTCCAGGCTCTCCACAATGAGGTCCGCCAGTCGTGCTCGCGATTCAGCCGGCAGGCTCATCGCTTGCTCCGCCAGTTGCTCCACGGTTGTCGTCATGACTGCACGATACGGAATCTGGTCGCTTGCTTCAAGCCGTCGGTGGCCAACCCGGCAACCCTAACGTCGCGGCTCAGGCGCGGCGGCGAACTGGGACCGACCCGTAATCAAAGCACGACGAATCATGGGAGTAAGCCCCCGCCGGCGCCTGCAGCCGCTGAGTTAGGCGCCTCCGCCGAATGCCTATTGAGGACGCCGCCCTCACACCAATACTCGACTGCGACAGGCCGGAAGAGGCCGATATCCAAAGGATTAGCGGCTTTATCGTTGTAAACCGCGAGCAGCCGACGGATTCCCGAGGGGCGATTGATCACGTCACCCCACGAGTACAGGACTGCGCTGACGCCTTCCATTTCCGGCGACAGGAAACCATCGGTTTGGACTTCTGCCCCGGAGAGCTTCGGCACAGAGCCCTGGTAGACAAAGGAACGGCCTGTCTCCTTCAAGGTAGCGTGATCAATGTGAATCTGTTCATGGCCGAATGGGAGCAGCGAGCTGACGATCCTGGGGATGGTCGACTCAAGAGATGCGCTCGGGATCTCCGCGGCGTTGACCGCAATGACGAATGGGTCCGTGGGCGAAACCAGGCCTTTCTCAAGATACTCGAGCCGCTTCCCGATCTTCGCAGTGACAGCCGACAGAAGGCGGAGCTTCATGCCGTCGTGCGGCACCCCAGTGGGCTGCCCCGGCACACCTTCAACGACGGCGTCTGGGCCGGTCCCGGGTGTCGCGAGTACCGCCTCTATCCAAACGTCACGGAATTCGAGTTGCAGGTCTGGCCCCTCGCGGGGCTTGGATCGAGTGGTGCGTGGTTTGAGAGCGAATCCGGCATTCAGAAAGGACTCGGCGAGGTACAGCTCCCAAAAGTGCGCTGGGAACTGATGGGCTGCGCGCGCTGGCAAATCCCGATCCAGGTATTTGGCGCAGCGTGGCCAAGCCCCGTCGACGTAGGCGCGCGCTTCGACAAACGGGGGCCAGCCATCGTCCCGGAGAGCGATGTAAGTGCGATCGGTAGGGTTCGAAGCGGAAAAGAAGGACTCCATTATGCTCGCAGTGCTCGCGCCAGCCTAACGTAAAAGGGTTTTTGCGGCATCCGGCGCGACGGGGCGGTGCGCGAGATGGTGTGATGGTTGCCGGCGGATGGCGGAAAGGCCCCGTTGAACTGACCCGCTGATCACCGACGGTGCTCCCCATGTGTTATGGGGATTGTAGGGTGGTTAGGGGTTCGATGGCAAGCGCGCGGGGTGCTTGAAGGCGGGGGCGATCGGGCGCAGAGAGGCCGGATGAGGGCCACATTGGGGGTGACGAACGCTGGGGCGGAGCCGCTCGCGATGGAATGATGGAATGGAGAGCGCGGGGCGGCGCAGGGGCGCCAGCGGACGCACAACGGCCCAACGGTTGCCGCGCGATCGTGAAAACGCAGGAGGTCGGTGGGTCGGGGTGTCGCTTCGCATTGTCGACTCGGCACCAGCGATCCTCGACGACTGAGCCTCAATAGGTGTTTGGTGCAGCCCACAGCTTCTGCACCCGCTGTGAAACGAAGTCAGCCCACCCTCCTCAGCGTGCCCGCCGCGTCTGCTTCCCGCGAGAGCCCCCCGCCCCCGTGGCGCTACCGCCGCGTCTTCTTGACAACGGAGGCCTTATAGGTGCCCCTGCCCGTAGACCGAAGTGGTCTCGTACTTCGTCCAGGGAGCGGCTCCGACCTGCCGCGAAGTCGCGGCGTGATCGCTCGATTATCCTGAGAAACTGGGGACTGCGACTGAGCGCCAAGACCTCTCGGTCGACGTTCCGTAAGGACACCACAGCTGCAATCGGTCGGTTGCGCCCCGTCACGAGCACGATATCCTCGTCGAGTTCGCTCGCGTACTCGGCGAGCGATCGGGATGCCTCAGACAACTTGATGGTCTTCATAGTTGGATTACCTTTCCGCCGATTCGCAACTCGTTCCGCTCCTTCTTGCCGACGGCGAGAACGCGGACGAGCGATGATCCGCCTGGCACCGGCTCGATAGACACAACGTCGTAGAACACGTGCAGCGCACCAACCCGGAGTTCCCAAGATGCGATGGGGTTGGGCTTGAGCAGCTTTCGATTTCGCGTTTCGACGAGCGGTTCATAGGAGAGCTGTTCTTCGATCGCATCAACTACCGTCGATCGTTCACGTGCTGTCAGCCCCGCGAGATGCGTGATCGCGGCGTCTGCGAACTTGATCTCGTACGGCACTGGCAATCGTTACCACAGAATCAGGCCCGGCTCACGACCCGGACACCTGACCCTCGCGAAGGGGCTAACGGCCTGGCGATGAGCCGCGCGTTCTTTTCGCGTCGGTCTCGATCGCCGAGTTAGACACCCACCTCACGCAGTTCGCCCGGTTTGATATCGGTGAGGATACGCTCAAGTTCGGGGACAAGAGGCCGGAGGAACTCGATCTTGTTGCGGCGCGCGACCAAGACAACGACGGCAATGTCCCGGCCGGCGACGGACTGTTGGTACTTGATTCTTTGGTCCACGGTGACCAAGACCTCGAACTTCGATTCGGCCAAGCCAAGCAGTTCGCCGTTTTCTTTGCCTGCCCAACCCATTTCGGGGGCGGTGCGGACCTGATGGCGTCGAAGCTCCCGCCGCAGTCGCTTCGGCACACACTCGTCAAGCAGCAGTCGCACGCTGGATGAGGGAGTCTTTTGCGAGCTCTAAGACGGCAATCGCGTGCTCGCGGCTTACGGTGGGGAAGTCCTCCAGAAACTCGTCGAGAGACCCACCCTCTTCGATATAATCCAGGAGTGTCTGCACCGGCACGCGAGTCCCGGTGAACACCACCGCCCCGCTCATGACTTTCATCGAGCTGCTGATCAGCGGGGAAGGTAGGCCCATCACATGCCTCCGAGGCGATTCTCACCATAGCGGCTCGCGCGAGTGGTGTCTAACGTAAAAGGGTTTTTCCGGCATCCGGCGCGACACGGGGTTGCGCGAGATGCTGTGGTGGTTGCCGCCGGATGGCGGAAAGGCCCCGTTGAACTGAACCGCTGATCACCGACGGTGCTCCCCACGTGTTATGGGGA